>DATFCC010000021.1:0-40030 GCA_035253505.1 Hyphomicrobiaceae bacterium | reverse complement strand
TGTGGGACCGGCTGGAGGCGCTGGGGCTGAAGGCGCGCGGGCGCAAGGTCCCCTTCATCTCCTCGTGGGGGCTCACGGAGACCGCGCCGGCCGCCACCATCGTGCACTTCCCCATGGATCGGCCCGGCAATATCGGCCTCCCCGGCCCCGGCATTGCGGTCAAGCTGGCGCCCGTGGGCGACAAGCTGGAAATTCGCGTCAAAGGGCCCAATGTGACGCCCGGCTACTACAAGGCGCCCGATCTCTCCGCCAAGGCCTTCGACGAGGACGGCTGGCTCAAGACCGGTGACGCCGTGCGTCTTGCCGACCCGGCCGATCCGGCCGCCGGCCTCCTGTTCGACGGCCGCACGGTGGAGAACTTCAAGCTGACGTCGGGCACCTGGGTCAACGTCGGCATGCTGCGCCCGGCCGTCATCGCCGCCGGCGCACCGGTGATCGAGGATGCCGTGATCGCCGGGCACGATCGCGACGAGGTAACGCTGCTGATCTTTCCGAGCCTGGCCGGCATGCGGGGGCTATGTCCGCACCTGGGCCCGGACGCAACGCTGGAGGCGCTGATCGCCGCGCCGCAAGTGCGACGCGCGCTGGCCGCGGGCCTGGCGCGCCACAACGCCCAGGCCCGGGGCAGCTCCATGCGCGTTGCGCGCTGCCTGCTGCTGGCCGAGCCACCGTCGATCGATGCCAACGAGATCACCGACAAGGGCTACCTCAACCAGGGTGCGGTGCTTGCCCGGCGGGCGGCGCTGGTGGGGCGGCTCTATACCCTGCCGCCGCCACCCGACGTGATCGCGATCGATTGAGAGCTCCAGGCATGCTCAGCAACGTCCGTACCGTGCGCGTGCAGTGGGGCGACTGCGATCCGGCCGGCATCGTCTTCTACCCGCGCTACTTCGAGTGGTTCGATGCCTCCTCCATCCTCCTGTTCGAGAAGGCGACGGGCCTGATCAAGCTGCGCATGCTCGAGAAATACGGTGGCGCGGGCCTGGCCTTGCTGGAGGCACGGGCGACTTTCAAGGTTGCATCCCACTATGGCGAGGACCTGCAGATCCAATCCCAGGTGACCGAGATCAAGCGCTCCAGCTTCTTCGTGCGCCACACCGTCACGAAGGGCGGCGGGGTGGTGGCGCTGGAGGGGAACGAGACGCGCCTGTGGACGGTGCGCGATCCCGACGACCCGACCCGGCTGAAGTCGGCGCCGATGCCTGAGGCCATACGCGCCGCGCTCATCGGCAGCTAGGTTAGGAAAAGGACGCGACGATCATCTGGGCATTTTTCACCGCACTCGCCGGAGCAGGTTGAGAACTGGTTCCGGCAAGGCCCGGGCGGAGTGGTCTTGGCACGGCTGGGTCCCGGATATTTCGCTTCGCGAAATTCCGGGATGACAGTTGGCGGCGCGGCGCCTCCCGTTGTCATCCCGGCCTGAGCGCGAAGCGCACAGAGCCGGGACCCGGGGGCCGCGACCGTCGTGATGAGCTGAGGAGCGGCATAACCATCGTGAGCGCCCCAGCCGCCCCCTCGACAAGCCCTGGATGACCGTTCCGTGAGACGCGCCGATCCTCCAGATGGAAAAACTCCAGGCGCAACGTGCCCGCGCGCAGAAGCGGGGACGCGGGGCCTTGGATTTGCCGGGCCGGCCGCCATACTGGGCCGGGGCTGCGGCCCGAGGTGCCCACCGGCCTTGCCTGGAGCAGCCTTCGACAGGGAGGAGATCAATGCCGACGACAACTGCGCCATTCCGGGCCGACATGGTCGGCAGCCTGCTGCGCACGGCGCCGCTGAAAGAGGCGCGCGCCAAGGCCGAGCAAGGACAGATCACGCCGGCCGAGTTGAAGAGGGTCGAGGACCAGGAGATCGGCAAGATACTCAGAAGACAGGAGGAGATCGGGTTGCAGCTTGCCACCGACGGCGAGTTCCGCCGCTCCTGGTGGCACTTCGATTTCTTCTGGCACCTGGACGGGTGCGAGCGCGTGGTGCTCGATCACGGCATCCAGTTCCAAGGCATCCAGACCAAGCCCGAGAGCCTGAAGGTCACGGGCAAGCTCGACTTTCCCGCGAACCATCCGATGCTCGACCACTTCCGGTTCGTGAAGGCGAATACGCAGCTTGTGCCGAAGATGACCATTCCATCGCCGTCGGTGATGCACTTCCGGGGCGGCCGCAATGCCATCAGCCGGCAGGCCTATCCCGACATGGACGCCTACTTCGACGATCTCGCCAAGCTCTACGGCAAGGCGATCAAGGCCTTCCATGATGCGGGCTGCCGCTACCTGCAGCTCGACGATACCGTGTGGGCCTACCTGTGCTCGAAGGATCAGCTCGCGGAGGCGCGAGCGCGCGGCGAGGACGCCGACAGGCTCGCCGGCATTTATGCGCGCGTGATCAACAAGGCGCTCGAGTCCAAGCCAGCCGACATGACGGTCACGACGCATGTCTGCCGGGGCAACTTCCGCTCCACATGGATTTCCGAGGGCGGATACGAGCCGGTGGCGGAGCTGCTGCTCGGCGGCGTCAACTACGATGGCTACTTCCTGGAGTACGACACCGAGCGGGCCGGCGGGCTGGAGCCGCTGCGTTTCCTGCCGAAGGGCAAGAAGCGCGTGGTGGTGGGTCTCGTGACCTCCAAGAGCGGCGCGCTGGAGAAGAAGGACGACATCAAGCGCCGCATCGACGAGGCGGCGCGATATGCGCCGCTCGATCAGCTCTGCCTGTCGCCGCAGTGCGGCTTTGCGTCCACAGAGGAGGGCAACATCCTCAGCGAGGAACAGCAGTGGGCCAAGATGAAGATGATCGTCGACCTCTCGCGCGAGGTCTGGGGATAGCGCGGACGTAGGCTCGGAGAACGGCCGTGGCCGTGATGCTGATCGTGCTGGCCGTGATCTTCGCGCTCGCGGTGCTGCCGCAGATGTGGGTGCGGCGCGTGATCGATGCCCACAGCGCGGATCGGCCGGACTTTCCGGGCACGGGCGGCGAGTTCGCGCGGCACATCCTCGGTGAGCTGAAGCTCGCGCATGTGACGGTGGAGGAATCGAAGATCGGCGACCACTACGATCCGGAGGCCAAGGCGATCCGCCTGATGCCCGACCACCTCAACGGCCGCTCGCTGGCGGCGGTCGTGATTGCGGCGCACGAAGCCGGCCACGCCATGCAGGACGCCGCCGGCTATCCGCCGCTGCAGGCGCGCACGCGGCTCGCCAAACAGGCGATCCGGGCAGAGAAGGTGGCTGCCATTGTGATGCTGGCGGCGCCCATCGTGCTGGTGCTGGCCAAGGCGCCGCACATCCTCCTGGTCGAGGTGCTGGTCGGCGTGATGATCTTCGCGCTGTCGATCCTGCTGCATGCTGTCACGCTGCCCGTGGAGTACGACGCAAGCTTCCGCCGCGCGCTGCCCTTGCTCGAGGCCGGGCGATACCTGGACGACAAGGACATGCCGGCCGCGAGAAAGATCCTGCGCGCGGCGGCATTCACCTATGTCGCCGCCGCGGCCATGAGCCTGCTCGACGTCGCCCGCTGGCTGCGCGTGCTGCGGCTTTAGTCTAGCGATCGGCGCGGAGCTGCAGGGAGGCGATGCCGGCGGCGATGTTGAGGCCCTGCTGGGCCTGCACGCTCAGCGGCTGCAGGATGATCGACCGGTTCGATCCGCCGACGAGGGCATTGGCGCCGACGCCCAGGCCAACGGTCGCCTCCGCGCTGACGCCGCCGTAGGTGCCGTTGAGCGAGCGTGGCGGCAGGTTCGAGGTGGGAGCGAATACCGCCCAGGCGATCGCCGTCTGCTGGGTGACGCCGATGTCGAGGCCGAACTTGTTGATGGTGCCGCGGTAGTATTCGTCGCGGCCGGGCTTGTTGAAGTGGCAACGCAGGTCCTTGGTGGAGCCGACGATGAAGCCGGCGCCGCCGCGCACCGTGCAGGTGAGAACGCCCACCTCCACGCGCGCCTGAGCCTGCGCCTCGGATGCGCCGATGCCGGCCATGGCGATGACGGCGCCGAGGATGGCGATAGAGCGCGACATGGCTTTCCTCCGATCGAGAACCCCGCGAATCGCGGGCCAGAAGACTACGCAATCATGGCCAAGCTGCGTTCTGAGGCGGAGGCAGCGCCGCGGGGTGGCGGGGTCAGACGTGTGCTGGTGACGGGGTCAGACCCCTCGCTTGAAGGGGGAGACCACTCGAAACGCTGTGCCGAGGGTCTGACCCCATTTCCATTGCCTGACCCGTTTGCCCGCGTTCGCTTACCTTTTACGTCTTTGCGTGGAGGGCGGCGCGGGCTACAAGCCCGGCCATGCAGAAGACCGCCGCCAAAGCCCGGAGCAAGTCCCCTCCGAAGCCCTCCTCGCGGCCGCGCCGGGCTGAGCCCAGGCCGGCACCGCGGGTGGGCCTGGTGTCGCTCGGCTGCCCCAAGGCGCTGGTGGATTCGGAACGCATCATCACCAAGCTGCGCTCGGAGGGCTATCAGCTATCGGCCGACTATGCGGGCGCCGACGTCGTGGTGGTCAACACCTGCGGCTTTCTCAATTCGGCCAAGCAGGAGAGCCTCGACGCCATCGGCGAGGCCATGGCCGAGAACGGCAAGGTGGTGGTGACAGGCTGCCTGGGTGTCGAGAAGGAGCGCATCCTGGCCGCCCACCCCGGCGTGCTGGCGGTGACGGGCCCCCACCAGTACGAGGAGGTGGTGGCGGCCGTGCACGCAGCGGTGCCGCCGCTGCACGATCCCTTCCTCGACCTGGTGCCGCCCGAGGGCTTGCACCTGACGCCACGCCACTTCGCCTATCTGAAGATCTCGGAAGGCTGCAACAACCGCTGCTCGTTCTGCATCATCCCGCAGTTGCGGGGCCGGCTGGCGAGCCGCCCGGCGGCCCATGTGCTGGCGGAGGCCGAACGGCTCGTCAAAGCGGGCGTCAAGGAGCTGCTGGTCATCAGCCAGGATACGTCCGCCTACGGCCTCGATATCGGCTACGCGGAAAGCACCTGGAAAGGCCGGCCGCGCAAGGCACGGTTCCTGGAGCTGGCTCGCGAGCTCGGCTCGCTCGGCGCCTGGGTGCGCCTGCACTACGTCTACCCCTATCCGCATGTCGATGCGGTGCTGCCGTTGATGGCGGAGGGAAAGGTTCTCCCCTATCTGGACATTCCCTTCCAGCACGCCGCGCCAGCCGTGCTCAAGGCCATGCGGCGACCGGCGCACCAGGCGCGAACGCTGGAGCGGCTGGCCGAGTGGCGGCGGATCTGCCCCGACCTCGCCATCCGCTCGACGTTCATCGTCGGCTTCCCGGGCGAGACGGAGGATGACTTCCAGGTCCTGCTCGACTGGCTGCAGGAGGCCAGGCTGGCGCGGGTCGGATGCTTCAAGTACGAGCCGGTCGAGGGGGCCGCCGCCAACGCGCTCGCCGATCCGGTGCCGGAGGAGGTGAAGGAGGAGCGCTGGCACCGCCTGATGGCCCTGCAACGGGCGATCAGTGGTGAGGTGATGGCAGCGCGGGTGGGGCAGACGATCGAGGTGATCGTCGACAAGGTCGATGCCGAAGGTGTGGTCGGGCGCTCGCAGTGGGACGCGCCGGAGATCGACGGCTCGGTGCACCTGTCAGCGCGGGCGGGCCTGAGGGCCGGCGAGATCGTGGCGGCGCAGGTGACGGACGCGGACGACTACGATTTGTGGGCGGAGGTGCGTGATCGGGAAGAGGCTCTCCGGTCCTGAGCCCGAGGGGGCTCGGACCGGATGCACTCACCTGTTCAGGCCGCGCGGCGACGACGGGCCGGGGACTTCCGGGCCGTGCGCTTGGCGACGGGCTTGCGACGCATGCTACCTGCACGCCGGGAAGCCGACTTCCTCTTGGCGGGCTGGCGGCGCGGCGCCTTCTTCTTTGCAGTCTTAGCCATGATACGTTCTCTCTTTCTCTCGTTTCAGTTGATGTTCTGCCCAAAAACGCGAATCACTCTACTTGCGTGTTCAGCTTGAAAGTCATTCGTTAACCTGAAGTTAGCGCTTTGCGACTTGCCGTGGACCGCGCGGCGGGAGCCCGCGCGCATAAACCGATTGCCTGGGGCGAAATCACGGTGCACGCTTGCGCCATCCGTGCGGGCTGTCCACGGCTCGCCAAAGACGAGCGGCCCAGAGCTTGTCCCCGCGACGAGCAGAACGAAGCGGCCGACAACGACCGGGAGGACATGCACGTGTCGCGACACACACTCACGCGCCGCCGGCTGTTGGCGACCTCTGCCGCGGCATCCGCGGCCGCCGTTGCAGCGCCGTTCGTGCGCACCGCCGGCGCCGCCGGCAGCCTGTCGATCGGCCTGTGGGACCACTGGGTGCCCGGCGCCAACACGGCCATGACCGAGATCTGCGAGGCATGGGCGGACAAGGAGAAGGTCAATCTGACGATCGACTACCTCTCCACCCAGGGCAACAAGCTGTACCTGACGATCGCGGCCGAGGCGCTGGCGAAATCGGGCCACGACGTGATGGATTTCTCGGGCTGGGAGCCGTCTCAGTACGCCAAGCTGCTCGAGCCGGTCGATGACGTGATGAAGGAGGTGCTGGGCAAGAACGGGCCCGTCAGCCCGGCGCTCGAGTACCTGGCCAAGCCCAATGGCCAATGGCTGGCGGTGCCGGGCATTCGCGGCACGCTGCTGCTCACCTGCAACAGCCGCATCGATCTGCTCAAGCAGCATGCGGGGATCGACATCCTCGCCATGTATCCGGCCGCGCAGCAGCCCACCAAGCTTGCCGACGAATGGACCTGGGATGCGTTCATCGCGGCGGCGGAGAAATGCCACAAGGCCGGCCAGCCGTTCGGGCTGCCGCTGGGTGTCACCACCGATGCCGTCGAGTGGGTCGGCGCCTTGTTCTACGCGTTCGGTGCCGAGCTGGTGGACGCCAAGGGCAACCTGACCCTGACCTCCGACCCCGTGCGCCAGGCGCTCGAGTACTGCCAGCGGCTGACGACCTTCCTGCCGCCCGACGTGGGGGCCTGGGACAATGCCTCCAACAACAAGTGGCTGGTGGCGGGCAAGGGCTCGCTGATCTTCAATCCGCCGAGCGCCTGGGCGGTGGCCAAGCGCGACGCCCCGAGGGTCGCCGAGCAGCTGTGGACCCACGCCATGCCGAAAGGGCCCAAGGGCCGCTTCGTCTCCACGCTGCCGCGTTTCCAGGGCGTGTGGAACTTCTCCAAGAACAAGTCGGCGGCCAAGAGCCTGATGGCCCATGTCTCCACGCGCGAGGCGGCCATGAAGCTGGTCGACGCCTGCCAGGGATACGACCTGCCGCCCTACGTCAAGTTCAACGACTTCAAGACGTGGGACGAGCAGGAGCCGCCCAAGGGCACGCTCTCGCACTATCCCAACAAGGGCGACCAGCAGGTGATCATACCGTGCGCACCGGCACCGCCCGCCATCGCCTCGCAGATCTACACGCAGGCCATCATGCCGAAGATGATCCTGCGCATCGCGCAGGGCGAGGCACTGCCGAAGACGCTGGACTGGGCGTCGAAGGAGATCGAGGGTTTTGCCCGCAACTAGCGGCTGCTCGAACAGCACGAAGGCATGAGCGAACGGCAGGTGTCAGCCGCGCACTGCAAAGACGCGCGCTTCGCGGTCGCGGGCTGACATGGCGCGCGTCGCGCAGCAGCAGATCGCCAGGCTGGTGGAGGCGCGCTTCGCAGACGAGGTGGCGTTCCTGCGCGAGCTGGTGCGTGTGCCGACCGACACCCCGCCGGGCGACAATGCACCTCACGCCGAGCGCACCGCCACCCTGCTCGAAGGCATGGGCTACGCGGTCGAGCGGCATCCGGTGCCGGCGCGGCGTGTGCGCGCGGCCGGGCTCACCTCGCTCACCAACCTGATCGTGCGGCGGCGCTTCGGGGCCGGCCCCACCATCGCCCTCAATGCGCACGGCGATGTGGTGCCGCCGGGCGAAGGGTGGACGACGCCACCCTACGAAGGCGTGATCGCCAGGGGGCGCATGTACGGGCGCGGCGTGGCGGTATCGAAGTCGGATTTCGCCACCTACACCTTTGCGTTGCGGGCGCTGGAAGCCCTCGGGCGGCCGCTGGCGGGCACCGTGGAGCTGCATTTCACGTACGATGAGGAGTTCGGCGGGCTGCTCGGGCCGGGCTACCTGCTGGGCACGGGCGCCACCAGGCCCGATTTCGCCATCGGCGCCGGATTTTCCTATGCGGTTGTCACCGCGCACAACGGCTGCCTGCAGCTCGAGGTGACGGTGACCGGCAAGGCGGCCCACGCGGCGATGCCGGAGACAGGGCACGATGCGCTGCAGGCGTCGGTGCGCCTTCTCGATGCGCTCTACGTCGAGCGGGCGCAATACGCGTCCATGAGGTCGAAAGTACCTGGCATCGGCAGCCCGACGCTGACCATCGGGCGCATCGAAGGCGGCATCAACACCAACGTCGTGCCCGAGCGCGTTGCGTTCCGCCTGGACCGGCGCATGATTCCCGAGGAGGAGCCGTCCGGGGTGGAGAGGCGGCTCAAGGCCGTCATCCGCGGCGCGGTCAGGGGGTTGCCTGGCATCGCCGTCGAGATGCGGCGTCTGCTGCTGGCGCACGCCCTGGCGCCGTTGCCGGGCCAGGCGCGCCTGGCGGACATCATCCGACGCCGCGCCGAGGCGGTGTTCGGCGAGCCGGTTCCGGCGACGGGCACGCCGCTCTACACGGATGCGCGACTCTATGCCGAAGCGGGCGTGCCGATTGTGCTCTACGGCGCGGGGCCGCGCACCATCCTGGAGGCCAACGCCAAGCGGGCCGACGAGAACCTGGTGCTCGACGACCTCAAGCGCGCGACGGTGGTGGTCGCGTGTGCGCTTGCCGACCTGCTCGGGGGTTGATCCGGCGGCCGGCGCGATGGGTTGCGCGTCAGATGGGCGTGCGATTCATCAGAGCCATGATGAGCACGACGACTAGCACGACGCCGACGAGACCGGACGGGCCGTAGCCCCAACCGCGGCTGTAGGGCCAGGACGGCAACGCGCCCAACAGAACCAGGATCAGGATGATCAGCAGAATGGTGGACATTGGAGCCTCCGCGTTTCTCGGAAGGCACAATGCCGAGCCCAGCCAAATCGTTCCGCTCACGCTGCGTATGGTTAGCGGCGGCAGGATACGCCAGCGACCAGGCGCGTGATTGCCGCGACTTGCGTGGATCCCCGCGTGCGCGACGCCTGCGCGGGGATGACGTAGCGTGGGACGTGCCGGGACATGGGGTCAGGAGACGACAGCGCGGTCCGTGACGCGGCGCCAGCTCGTGCCGTCGCTGAAGGCGAGCACGGCGCCGCCCGACTCGTCGGAGACATGGATGATCTGGCCGGCCGCGGCAGCGGCGCTGGGGAGCGTGGCAACGGTATAGGACTTGACACGCACGGGCCCGTTCACGTCGAGGAGCACGGCGGGCGACGCGGTGCCGATGCCGCAGTTGCCGGATGCATCGATGCGCGCACGCTCCGCATTGTTGGTGCCGAAGATCACCGGTGCGGCGGGCTGCACGCCGATGATCAGCCCACTGGTGGAACCGGCGGCGTTCTGGACCAGCATCTCCGCCCATCCGCCGAGCGTGACGCCGAACCGGGAGACGGTGCGCGCGCTGCAATGGCCGGCGAACTGCACCTGGCCCCAATCGGCGGCGGCGGTCAGAGCAGCGGCGGAGGAGGTCGTGTTGTCCGTCGATTCGGCCCGTACCGCCGGAAAGCCCGCCTTCCTGACGTGCAGCGCCACGCTGGGCGCGCTGGTGCCGATGCCGACGTTGCCGAACGGGGCAAACCAGTTCGGCGTTCCCTGCGCCAGCGTCGTCAGCTCAGTCTGCACGAGCCCGGCGACGATGGCGAGGCCCGCGTCGGTGAGATGGATGCCGTCGCCTTGGAAGTAGGTGGCATTGGCGTAGGCGCCGGCGGCGCCGATGCTGGCGTTGGCGCCGAGATCGGCCAGCGCATCCGCAAACAGCGGCCAGTTGCCCCTGACGTAGCCGTTGAAGGTGGCGCGCTCCGTGTCGAAGGCGACGCGCGAGACGAGAGTGCAGACAACGACGCGCCAGCCGAGCGAGCGCAGGCGGCCGCAGAACGCACGCAGGCGCGAATAGGTGTCCTCCGGGGTGGCGCCGAGGCTCGCCAGGTCGTTGATGCCGCCCCACACGACAGCGACGTTCAGGCCGCTTTCGTTGGCGAACAGGGGATTGAGGTTCGTGTAGGCGAGGCGCGCCATATCGCGCAGGAAGCGGCCGGCGACGCCGATGTTGCTGACCGAGAATGTTTGCCCGTTCCAGGTAGGATAGGTGATGAGCGACGTGTAGGGCGCGCTGGCGCCGGTGCCCAGCGTCAGCGAATCACCCACGGCGACGACGCGCGGGCCGGTGGCTTGCGTGCCGACGAGATGATCCTGGGCACGCAGCGACCCCTTCACGTCGACGGCACCTGACGCGCGGTCGATGGCAAGCGCCTCGGTCCAGGCCGAGCCGTCGGCGCTGACCTTGACGTGGAAGTCGTCGTCACCGGTGAGGCCGAGCTCGGCGCGGCCGGAGGAGGCGGTCTGGTAGAGCGTGCTGGCGGTGTCGCCGGCGGCGGCCTTGTTGACCTTCTGACGATGGCCGCTGCCGACATTGTCGAACAGGCTGGAGATGCTTTTCACGGCGAGGCGGTCGGTCGTATCGGCCGTCGTGTTGACGCCCCACACCGGCGCGCCAGCGCCCGGGCTGGTGAATTCGGCCCACGCCGTGCCCGAATGGGCATAGAGCTTGTCCTCGTCGGCGACCCAGGCCAGCCAGCCCGCGCGCGGTGCGTGGAATGCCCAGGCGCCATCCTGCCAGGCAGCAATGCTGCCGGCATGACCGGCCCACGCCCCCGTGGGGCTTGCCGCCACGATGTAGCGATCGCCCTCGGCAGGCGAGCCGGGAGGCGTCGCCAGGTCCTTGTCGAGAACGCCAAGCTGCACGACGGCGTCGAGCACGCGCAGCGCCTCGTTGTGCGTGACGTGCTTCTGCGCCTGCGCGGCGGCGAGGTAGGGAAGAGCGAGGTTCGGGCTGGTGTCCATGCGCCGCACTGTTGCTGTGGGTGAACGGACGCATGGTGGCACGCTGCGCGAGGGCGGGGATTGGCGCGAGCAGGGTTAATGCGGTTGCCGGCACGATCGCGTGGCATCGAGCGCCGGCGACGATCCCGTGCACCGGTGGATCAGCGAGCCGTGCGCCCAGTGATATCGCTCACGGTCGCGGCGGGGACCAGCCGGCATCCGTGTCATGGTCGGGGTGCTGGTAGCTGACGATCTGCGCGGCCGTCGCGGCGCCGACGTTGTCCGCGGTCGACTTGCCCGGCAAGCCGTCCAGTTGCGCGAGCCAGGCAAGCTTGGACTCGGTGCCGGTGGCATAGGTGGGTGCAACGCGCTGCGGCTCGTCGAAGGCGCCGCTCAGGAGCTCGATGATGGCGCCGTCGGGCTTGCGGTAGCTGAGCGGCGTGCCGCACGCGGCGCAGAAATCGCGCACGGCGCGGGAGGACGATCGGAATGCCGACGGCGTCCCGCGGGTCCAGGCGAAATTGCGCCATGCCACCTCGGCGAGCACCGCGAACGGCCCGGCGACCGCCTTCTGGCACATGCGGCAGTGGCAGATGCCGATCCTGATCGGCTCCGCGTACGCGGCGAAGCGAACCGCGCCACACTGGCAGCCACCAGCGAGGACGGCTTTGCGTGAGGTCTGCGCTTGCGTCATCGGCGGCCTCGCGCGCGGGTTCGCCCGAGATGTCGGCGAAGCCATGCGCAGCGTCAAGGGCCGATCGCGATGGACGCGCTGGGGCAGCCCTCACGAGCGGCGGCCGGGGCGCGTTGCCCCGGCGGCGTTGCTTGTCTCAACTGCAGGTGCGCGCGCTTGCGGACCGGCTAGGTGCACAGCCTGGCGGTGATCACGCACTCGGTGCCGAGCATGCCGCCCGGCTTGCAGCGCGAGCGCATGTTGCTGACGCGGTATCCCGGCGCCGAGCCGATGCGCATGCCCGACCCCATGAACTGCGCCCATGAGCCCCACGAGGTCGCCTGCAGGACCGCTTCCCAGGCCTGGAACATGGCCGAGTCGCGCGTGCCCCCGGTGCCCCTGCCACCCTTGTTGACGCATTCCGCCTGCGCCGCTCCGGCGGCCAGCAGCGCTGCCGCAAACACGAGTGCCGGCGCCGTCAAACGCTTGAAGTTGCGCATTGCCTTCTGCTCCCCTCGAAAAAACAAAGACAGCGAACCGGGCAACCTTGCCCGAGATCGCTGTCCTGCACACTCAGTGTTCCGGTACTTTTTTGAGGCAAAAAACCGATTTCCCCGGCGCCGTGGCTGACAGGTGACGGGGCGCCGGGACCGCCTCAGCTCGCGAGCTGGAGGTTCACCGCCTTCGGACCCTTGCCGCGCTTGTCCGGCTCGGTCTCGAAGGAGACGCGCATGCCCTCATCGAGGGCGCCGATGTTGGAACGCTCGACAGCGGTGATGTGGACGAAAACGTCCTTGCCTCCCTGGTCCGGCGTGATGAAGCCGAAACCTTTTGTCTGGTTGAAGAACTTTACAGTTCCGGTCTGCCGCATACGAGGTCTCCATGTCCCCGGTAAAAAATACAGGTGTCGCGTCAGCTCGCGAAGCCGGCGCGGGTGGCTGTTAGGCAGTCTCGTCCGATGTCGGGGAAGGTGAGGCGCAAGAGAACTGTGACGCGTCTGCGCTTATCATCTCAGGTCAGTCTCAGCAGTCTCCGCCGGGTCGATGGGCCGCCCGAACTGCGGCGGAGTATCGGTGATTGCCCTGCCCGGCGCAAGGCAAATCGGCGCCGCGGAATCATGTGCTGGTTCGCGTACGCCGCTTCGCAGCGGACACGCGCGGAATGCCGGTTTCATTGCTGCTTTCGAGACGAAACGAGCCCGCCGATGCGACGACAGCGAGACGACGGCTCAGCTCCGGCAGGATAGAGGACAGCTCATCCTTCAGCGTGTAGGGCGCGTTGATGACGAGCAGCCCGCAGCCGTTCAGCCGCTCGGCGTCCGTTGGCGGCTGCACCATGAGCTCGACGATGAGAGGCTTGGGAACGGCGAGCTTCCTCAGCGCCGCGTGGAAGCGTGCGACCGGCCGCGGGTCCTTGATGGGATACCACACGACATAGACGCCGCCGGCGAAGCGCCGCAGACTTTGCGCGAGCCCTTCCTGCACGCGCGCGAGCTCGTCGCGCACCTCGAAGGGCGGATCGATGAGGATCACGCCGCGCCGCTCTTTCGGCGGCAGCAGAGCCTTCAGCGCAACCCAGGCGTCGAGCCCCATGACCTTGGCGCGGCGGTCCCTGCCCACGGCCTGCTGCAGAAGCCGGCGCTCCTCGGGGTGCAGCTCGTTGGCGACCAGGGCGTCCTGCGGGCGCAGGAGCGAAAGCGCGATGGCGGGGCTGCCTGGATAACGTTGCGGCGTGTCCGAGCCGCCGTTCGCCTGCCGCACGGCATCCAGATAGGGCGCGAGCAGGCGCTCGACCGCCGGCGGCAGCGGCCCGGTGCCGGCACCGAGAATGCGGCCGATGCCGCCGAGCCATTCGCCGGTCTTCTCGGCCTGCGGGGAGGTGAGGGCATAGCGGCCGGCACCGGCGTGCGTGTCGATGACCCGGAACGGCGCCTCTTTCTGTTTCATGTAGGCGATGACGCGCGCCAGCACGGCGTGCTTCAGCACATCGGCGAAATTGCCCGCGTGATAGGAGTGGCGGTAGTTCATCGGCGTCGAGCATGGGCCGCAAACGCGGCACGGAGTCAATCGGTCAGTGGTGGCGACCTCGATCGCGGGACTATGCCTGCCGCAGGGCACCCAGAACGAGGGCTTGCAGGGCACGATCGCGGAGGCTCGCCGGCTTGTCGAGGGAGAGACGCTGCAGGGCCGCCGCCTCTTGCGGCCCATCGGCCGACTTTGCCAGTCCGCCAAAAAGCGTGCGGATGAGATCGCCGTAGCCGGCCGACTTGAGGAAGGTCAGCCGGCCGGCGAGCGCCTGCTCGATCTCGGTCATCTCTGTGCCGAGAGGAAACGGCGGCAGCAGGCCGTCGCGCCGCGCCGGCTGCAGGGCGGCCGATATGCGCTCCGCGCGATTGCCGTCACCGGGCGGGAGGTGGAACCCTGGCTCGATCTTGCCGGCGCGCTGCGCCGCCGCGAGGAGCGCGGGCTGGAAGGCCGCGTCGGCAACCGCGAGCATGGCCACGGCAACGTCGCGGTCGGATCTGCCGCGCAGGTCGGCGACGCCGTACTCGGTGACGACGATGTCGCGAAGCTGGCGCGGCACCGTCGCGTTGGCGTAGCGCCACACGATGTTGGAGCGGGTGCGCCGGCCGGCGCGACGCGTCGCCCGCACGCCGATGATGGAGCGTGCGCCGTCGAGCGCGTGCGCCATCGAGACGAGGTCGTGCTGGCCGCCGGCGCCGCTGACGACACGGCCATCCTCGAGCTGGTCGGACGACACCGCACCGAGCAGCGTCGACACCATGGCGGTGTTGACGAAGCGTGCGTGGGCGCGCCCGGCGCGCTTACCCAGGGCATCGCCCTCCAGCGTGTTGGTGAAGGAGATGGCGGTCATGGCAATGCGCTCGCGCAGCTCGTGGGTCATGTAGCGCAGCTCGCGATAGAAAGCCTGGTTGCCGACGAAGAAGCCGGCATGGAGGATTGCCTCGCGGCCGTCGGGCCCCGGCGCGCGACGGCGCAGGATGCCGGCGCGCATCAGCGCGAGGAAGCCGTCGACCAGCATCTCGGTGCAGCCGTAGAGCCCGATGGTGAACGGGCCGAGCTCGGCATCGGCGGTGAGCGGTGCACCGAGCTTGGCGAGCAGGGCGCGGAAATCGCTGTTGCGCGTATGGCGAAGGATTAGCGCCTGGGCGAGCGCATCGGAGAACGAGCCGATGCCGATCTGCAGCGTGCCGCCGTCCCTGACGAGCGTGGCCGCATAGAGCGCCATGGCATAATCGGAAAGCGCAACCGGCTCCTTCGGCGGCGCGAACAGGTCGTAGTGCGGGGAGCCCGTGTCGAGCACGACGTCGCATTCGTTCGCATCCATCTCGGCGGCGCCCGGCATGTACGGCAGGTTGGCGTTGACTTCGACGGCGATCGCCGGGGCGCGCCCGGCATCGCGCCGTGCCTTGATGTAGGGCAGCATGTCGAGGGTGACGTCGGTGTTGGAGCTCAGGCTGATGCGGGGCTCGCCGGCGGGATGCGGTGCGACGAGCTGGGCGAAGACGTTGGTGCCGATGCGCGCCAGATGCCTTGCCACCTGCGAGTAGTTGAGGCTCGTGTAGCTGCGCTGGACGGCGGCGTTGGACAGCCACGCGCCGGCCTGCAGGAAGAACTCCGTCACCTCGATGTTGGCGGGGAGTGCGCCCTTGTTCAGGGCCTTGACGTAGTCGAGATCGGGATAGCTCGCGAACAGGCGGTCGAGCAGCGGTTCCACGAAGCGGCGCTCGAGGCTGGTGCGATAGCGCGGGCGCATCAGTGACAGGCCGGTGAAAATGCGCAGGCGGATTCGCCTGTCGGACTCCGCCAGGCGATAGAGCGCGTTGGCGAGAGCGACGGGCTTGCCGACCCCGATCGGCATGGCCATGGCGAGGTCGTGGCCGACGCGGTCGACGATGGCCTCGGCGCAGCGGACCGGATCGCTGGAGCGGACTTGCAAGCTGGCCCCCTTGTCGGCTGAGTTGGGCGGCGTGGCGGCGCCGCGTGCTGACGACCGCAGGCTTGGCCGGAGCACACGGCCGAAAGCTGCGCTTGGTCGCACCCTAGACCAAATTCTCTCCGCTATATCCCCCACGAGCGGAACCTGGAGGCCCACGCATGACCGCTGCAGTCCATCGTCCCTCGCGTCGCGAGCTGATCGGCGCCGGCGCCGCCTTCGCGGCGGCGGCGGTGGTTCCGCGCGGATGGGCGATCGGGCAGGCGCGGCCGGTGAAGGTCGGGCTGCTGCTGCCCTATTCGGGGGGATACGCCAGCCTGGGCGAGAACATAACCGCGGCGATCGAGGTTCTGCTGGCCGAGAAAGGCGGCCGGCTCGGTGGCCGCGAGATCGAGATCGTCAAGGCAGATGACGAGTCGCGGGCCGAAACCGCCGCCCGCAGCGCCGAGCGGCTGATCAAGAACGACAAGATCGACGTGCTGATCGGCAGCGTGCAGCCCGCCGCCCAGGCAGGCATTCACAGGGTGGTCGGGCAGACGCGCACGCTGACCATCGTGCCGGGCGCGGGAACGGATGCGCTGACGCGCGGGGAGTGCGCCAGGAACGTGTTCCGCACCTCCTTCAGCAACTGGCAGCCGGCCTACGGCATGGGGCGCGCCGCCGCGGAGAAGGGCTACCGCAAGGCCGTGTGGATGACATGGGACTACGAGGCGGGGCGGGAGAGCGGGGTCGGCTTCAAGCAGGCGTTCGTGGAGGCCGGCGGCGAGATGCTGCCCGACCTTACGCTGCCCTTTCCGCAAACCAATTTCGAGCCGCTGCTGGCGCAGATTCCCGGCCTCGGCGCGGACGTGGTGGCGGCCTACTTCGCCGGCGGCGGCGCGGTGGTGTTCGTCAAGGCCTACGCTGCGGCCGGCATCGCGGTGCCGCTGTGCGGGCCGGGGTTCCTCACCGAGGGCACCCTGCGCGCGCAGGGTGCGGCGGCCGAAGGCATGGAGACGGCGCTGCACTACGGCGACGGGCTCGACCTGCCCAAGAACATCGAGTTTCGCCGGGCGTTCCGGGACAAGGCGGACCGCAATGCCGACCTCTACGCCGTGCAGGGCTATGACGCGGCCCAGCTCCTGGCCACGGCGCTGGACGCGGTCGGCGGCAACATGGAGGACGAGGAGGGGCTTTACCGGGCGCTGCGCTCGGCGCGGATCGAGTCGCCGCGCGGGACCATCACCATGTCCCCGTCCCAGAACGTCGTGCAGAACATCTACCTGCGCAAGGTGGAGAGCGGGCAGAACAAGGTGGCGGGCATCGCTGCCGAGGCGCTCGCCGATCCGGGCACCGGCTGCAAGCTCGAGTAACGCGCGGCACAGCGCTGCGCAATGGCCGCGCGGCATGCTGCTTGCTACGATGGCGGACCGACTGCAGCAGGAGAGCGCAGCCCATGCATGATCTGAAGGCCCTGATCCGGACCATCCCGGACTATCCCAAGAAGGGCATCATGTTCCGCGACGTCACCACGCTGCTCGGCAACGCGCGAGGGTTCAAGGCCGCGGTCGAGCAGATGGCCGCGCCCTATGCCGGCGCGCGCGTGCAGGCCGTGGCTGGCATCGAGGCGCGCGGCTTCATCCTGGGCGGGGCGATCGCCGACCGGCTCGGCTGCGGCTTCGTGCCCCTGCGCAAGAAGGGCAAGCTGCCTTGGAAGACCATCGGCCAGGAGTACACGCTGGAGTACGGCGTCGACATCATCGAGATGCACGAGGACGCCATCCAGCCGGGCGAGCGCATTCTAATCGTCGACGACCTGATCGCCACCGGCGGGACGGCCGAGGCGGCGGGCAAGCTGGTTGCGCGCTCGGGCGGAGAGATCGTGGGAGCGACCTTCATCATCGACCTCCCCGAGCTCGGCGGCATGGCCAAGCTGGCGAGCCTCGGCATCAAGGGGCATGCCCTGATGGCGTTCGAGGGACACTAAGGCCCGCATGGCGCTCGAGCCCGAGCAGGTCCGCGAGGCGCTTCGCCGGGTCGCTTCCTGGCGGGCCAATCCGGATGCGCCAGCCACCTGCCCCGTCTGCGGCGCGGACGGCTTGACGATCGTCGACCGCTCGGCGCGCCCGCATGCCGAGTGGTACGCTCTGTCCTGCCGGGCTTGCGGATTGGACGAGACGCTCCACATTGCGCTCGGTGCGCCGGTGCATTCGCCGGAGTGATGCGCAATGTTCCGGCGCCCCTAGCCCTCTTCCCTTGGGGAGAAGGTGCCCGAAGAGCCGCTGAGGGGGCCTTCCCGCTCGAACGAGAGTTGCCCCTCACCAGTTCGGCCAAATGCCTTATGGTCGCGCACGCGAAGTCGAGCAGTTGCCAGGTTGGGGCTTGCGACCGTAAGTCATGGCCTCACATCCTCTCCCCCAAGGGGAGGGGCAGCACAAGAGTGCGGAAGCGGCGATGAACATCAACGGCAAGGCCTATCGCACGATCTGGGTGGCGGCGGATGGCTGGTCGATCGAGATCATCGACCAGACGCGGCTGCCGCATGAGCTCGCCTTCGTCACGCTGCGGACGATGGAGGATGCGGCAGTGGCGATCCGCACCATGCAGGTGCGTGGCGCGCCGCTGATCGGTGCGACCGCGGCCTACGGTGTCTGTCTTGCCCTGCGCGAGGATGCCTCAGACGAAGCGCTCGACCGGGCGATCGCCCATCTGGCGAAGCAAAGGCCGACGGCGGTCAACCTGCATTGGGCGCTGGAGGAGATGCGCGCCGCCGTGCGCAACCTGCCGCGCGACAAGCGCCTCGCTGCCGCCTACGCCCGCGCGGCCGCCATCTGCGACGCCGACGTGGACACCAACCGCGCGATCGGCCGGCATGGTGCGAAGATCATCCACGAGATTGCCGCACGCAAGCGTCCACGGGAGCGCCTCAACGTGCTGACGCACTGCAATGCCGGCTGGCTGGCCTGCGTCGACCGCGGAACGGCGATTTCCCCGATCTACGAGGCGCACGATGCCGGCCTGCCCGTGCACGTGTGGGTGGACGAGACGCGGCCGCGCAATCAGGGTGCGTCGCTGACGGCGTTCGAGCTCGGCGCGCACGGCGTGCCCCACACCATCATCGTCGACAATGCCGGCGGCCACCTGATGCAGCAGGGACTGGTCGATCTGTGCATCGTCGGCGCCGATCGCGTGACGCGCAACGGCGATGCCGCCAACAAGATCGGAACCTACCTCAAGGGGCTGGCCGCCAAGGACAACGGCGTCCCGTTCTACGTGGCGCTGCCGCATTCCACCATCGACTGGACCCTCGCTTCGGGCAGGGACATTCCGATCGAGGAGCGCAGCGCCGACGAGGTGCTGATCATGAGCGGGCGAACCAAGGACGGCCGCGTGATCCCCGTCGAGATCGCCGCACCCGGCAGCCCTGCGCGCAACGACGCCTTCGACGTGACGCCGGCGCGGCTGATCAGCGGGCTGATCACGGAGCGCGGCGTGTGCGAGGCTTCGGCGAAAGGGCTGACCTCGCTCTATCCCGAGCGTGGCTGAGACCTGCGGCGTTGCGAGCGGTCGGCAGCAAGAGGGCCGGGCATCAGCCCGGCCCTCCAGTGGATCGAGGGATTCAATCCTCAATCGTCAATGCAATCGTAGTACCGATCCCACCAGTAGGAGCTGCCGGTCGCCACGGCGCGGCGGTAATAATAGCTACAGCTTCCGCTATAGGCGTAGACGCCGAACGGGGCGTAGCCATAGAAGTGCCCGTGCCGGTGACCGTGCCGCCGATGGGCGTAGCGATGCCCGTGCCGGTCACCACGATCATAGCGGCCTGCGCTGACGTAGCCGCGCACACGCGAGCCGTCACGAGACCCGACATAACCGTGCGAGCGCGATCCGCCCGAGAATGACCGCCCTGGCGATCCGTGCATGACGGCGCCGGACCGGCCGCCGCCTCCCGAGACGTGGCCGCCGCCACCACCGCCGCCGGAAAAACTTGCTCCGCCACCGCCACCGCCGCGACCGCCATGTCCGCCGTCACCTCGCTGGGCTGCTGCCGGATCATAACCGGCCGACAGCGCCAGCGCCGCCGCGCCGGCAACCGCCGCTGTCAGAAAGGATGCCGTTCGCATTATTGAACCTCCACGCATTTGCCGAACTTGCTGAGGGTTCAAGCCGCGAGGAGGCCGGGCGGTTCCAAAGGCGGGCGCGTTGTACCGTCACATCGCCGCGCGCAAACCTTGAGCGCTGGCGGCGCGCCCTAGGTGGGGCGAGCGCCAGCGCGTGCCTTATTCGGGACCGGGCTTCGATCAGTAGTAGTAGTCGTACCGGCAGGCCTCGTAGCGGCGCCACCAGTAGGGGCTGCCCGTTTCCAGCGCCCGCAATTTCAGCCAGCGGCAGCCGCCGTAGCCGTAGTACCCGCCATAGCCGTAGGAGTAGGCGCCGTAGGCGAGGAGGGGCACGCCGACAAAGAAGCCGCGACGGACATGCCGGCGGGGCCAATAGTGCCGGCCCGCAAAATGCCTGTGGCCGATGTACGGCCGGCCGACAAAGCGCGGACCGATGGCCCGGCCCGAGAAATGCGCGCCGCCCCCATGCCAGCCGCGATAGCGATGGGCCTCGGCCGTGTCGAAGGTGGCGCCAATCAGCACCAGCGCGAGCACTCCCGCGCCAAGAGCTCCCCAGGTCTTTCTCATCTTGCTTGCTCCAGATGTCTTGGCGCGATCCCCGCGCTCAGTTAATCGTATTGCGGGACAGTTAGATAGCGTCCGTGAAATCAAATCTTTGCGCCCCGTATCGCGACGATCTGACGAGGCACGCTATAGCCAGCGAGAGCATATCCGCATGCAGGACAAGACAGCGACCCGCGCCAAGCCAGGCGCCTTCGACTGGCAGGACCCGTTCCTCCTCGACGATCAGCTCAGCGAGGACGAGCGCGCCGTGCGCGACACGGCGCATGCCTACGCGCAGGAGAAGCTGCTGCCGCGCGTGATCGAGGCCTACCTGGAGGAGAAGACGGACCGCGCCATCTTCCAGGAGATGGGCTCTCTCGGCCTGCTCGGCGCCACCATGCCCGAGAAGTACGGATGCGCCGGCGTCAACTACGTCTCCTACGGACTGATCGCGCGCGAGATCGAGCGCGTCGACTCGGGCTATCGCTCGATGAATAGCGTGCAGTCGTCGCTGGTCATGTATCCGATCTATGCCTACGGGTCGGAGGAGCAGCGCATGAAATATCTGCCGCGGCTGGCCTCCGGCGAATGGGTCGGCTGCTTCGGCCTGACCGAGCCCGATGCCGGCTCCGATCCCGGCTCCATGGCGACGCGCGCCGAGAAGGTGGCCGACGGCTACCGGCTGACCGGCTCCAAGATGTGGATCTCCAACGCGCCGATGGCCGACGTGTTCGTGGTGTGGGCCAAGTCGGCTGCGCACGAAGGCGGCATCCGCGGCTTCATCCTGGAGAAGGGGATGAAGGGGCTGTCGGCGCCGAAGATCGGCGGCAAGCTGTCGCTGCGCTGCTCCATCACCGGCGAGGTGGTCATGGACGGCGTGGTGGTGCCGGAGGGGAACCTGCTGCCCAATGTGTCCGGGCTGCGCGGGCCGTTCGGCTGTCTCAACCGGGCGCGCTACGGCATCGCCTGGGGCGCCATGGGTGCGGCCGAGGACTGCTGGCACCGGGCGCGGCAATACACGCTCGACCGCAAGCAGTTCGGCCGGCCGCTGGCCGCCACCCAGCTCATGCAGAAGAAGCTCGCCGACATGCAGACCGAGATCGCGCTCGGCCTGCAGGGCGCATTGCGCGTGGGCCGGCTGATGGACGACGGCAGGAGCGCGCCCGAAATGGTCTCCATCGTCAAGCGCAACAACTGCGGCAAGGCGCTCGACATCGCCCGCCTCGCCCGCGACATGCACGGCGGCAACGGCATCCAGATCGAGTACCACGTCATGCGCCACGCCGCGAACCTGGAGACGGTCAACACCTACGAGGGCACGCACGACGTGCACGCGCTGATCCTGGGCCGCGCGCAAACGGGACTGCAGGCGTTCTTCTGACTTGACACGGCGAGTGCGGGCGAATGCGCCTGAGGCAGGCTCGGACACGTAGGGCGCAATAGCCAAGCGTATTGCGCCGGCGGATGATGCATCGGTGAATTGGCGCAATGCGGCTGGCGCCTATTGCGCCCTACGCCAGCCCGCCGAAGGCGGAGGAACGAGCCCGAGGTGCCGCATGCGGAGCCTGCGTCCATTGCCGCAACGGCCCTGGTGAGCGCCGCAGTCCTCGCCCATGGGGCGCGGGCGCAGGACAAGTCCCAGACCAGCAACAAGCCGGGCGCACACGTGGTGGTCGTGCTCGACACGAATGAGGTGCGCGCCCAGTGGCTGGGTTCTCTGCGCGAGGAGATACGCAGCCGCCTGCGCCAGGCCAAGGTCGAGCTCGCCAGGTTGCTTCAATCCGACGGCGGATCCGCCTCAGGCATACGGCTGGTCGATCCCATCAGTACATCTCGAAGTATTCCCGCTGCTCCCAGTCCGTCACCTCGGACAGGAAGCGGGCGACCTCCGCTTCCTTGATGGTCAGCAGGTAGTCGATGAACTCCGCGCCGAAGGCCTCGCGGAAGAAGGCGGAGTGGCGCAAGGCGGCATTGGCCTCGGCCAGGCTCTTCGGCAGGAACTCGGCCTCCGTGTCGTAGGGTGCGTCGGCGGACGGCCCGGGGTCGAGCCGGTGGCGCATGCCGTCGAGCCCTGCCAGCACCTGCGAGGCCATGTAGAGGTAGGGATTGGCGGCGGGCTCGCCGACCCGGTTCTCGAGCCGGGTGGCCTTGCCTTCGGCATCGGCGATGACGCGCATCATGACGCCGCGGTTGTCCTGGCCCCAGATGGCACGGTCGGGCGCCAGCGAGTGCGGGCGGAAGCGCTTGTAGCCGTTGAGCGTGGGCGTGGTGAAGACGGTGGCCGGACGGGCATGGCGCAGGAGGCCGGCGAGAAAGTGCAGGCCGGCGTCCGACAGGATGCCGGCCTCGCGGCCGGGCGCGAAGGCATTGGCACCGGTCCGGGCGTCGCGCAACGACTGGTGCAGGTGCCAGCCCGACGACATGACGTTGGGGATCTGCGGGCGGCACATGAAGGTGGCGTGCAGGCCGCGGCGCCGGCAGATCTGCTTCACGGCGCTGCGGAACAGCACCATGGTGTCGGCGGCGGCGAGCCCGGGCGCGGCGTGGAAGGTGAACTCGCACTGGCTGGGGCCGTACTCGCATTCGACCGAGCGCAGCGGCAGGCCGAGCTTGACGATGTCGCGGCGCAGGCCCTCGATCGCCGGCTCCAGCTCGTCGAAGCGCAGCTCGGAAAGATATTGATAGCCACGCGTGAGGATGCCGAGGCTGCTGGCCGCCGGCGGCACGCCCGGTTGGCCCGACTCCTCGGGCGCGATGCGCGACGCGTCGTTCTTGAAGACGTGAAACTCGACCTCGAGGCCGGCGACATAGTCGTAGCCGGCCTGGGCGAGGCGGGTGAGCGCGCCACGATAAATGTGGCGGGTGGCGAACGGGACGGGACGGCCGTCGGCGAAATAGACGTCGGCGAGCAGCCAGCCGGTGCGGCCGGCCCAGGGCAGGACGTGGAAGGTGGTCGGGTCCGGCACCATCACGACGTCGCCCGCCCCCTCGAAGGCCTTGATGCCGAAGCCGCCGCCGGGCGCCCACAGCGGGAAGACGGTGCGGTTGGCGGTGTCCTTGGCGAACAGCGAGCTGGTGATGGCGCAGCCGTCGGCGAGCGCGCTCGCCACGTCGCCGGCCATCACCGTCTTGCCGCGCAGCAGGCCATGCTGGTCGGGGAAGGAGACGCGGACGACCTCCAGCTCGTGCTCCTCGACCAGGCGAGGGATCTTGTGGGCGGCGGCCCGTTGCTCGTCGCTCCAGAGCGCGAAGCGCTCGACGAAGGTCATGGGCGCACGGCCTCGCCTGCCGCGCGCCATTCGGCGCGGTCGCGGCGCTTGCGGTCGGTCTCGACGGCGTAGGCCTCGACGGTGCTGCCGTTGGTGCTGATGCCGTCGATGGTGATGGGACCGCGAATGCGGGCGGCATCCTCGGTGCCGACCACGAGCACCGGCCGCTCGCCCTTGGCCACCTGCTCGATGGACCGGCGCAGGAGCTGGCGGTAGGCGCCGATGGCCTTGTCGGAGGTGCCCAGGTTCTCTCGCGTGCGGTCCTGGATGCGGCCCTGGCCCTCCACCGCCCACTGGTCGTGGACGTTGATGTCCTCGCCCATGCCCGTATAGGTCTTGGTCTGCTGCTCGTGCGGGTCGAAGCCGTAGTCGTTGGCGCGATTCTTCTTGGAGCGATAATCGGGCAGCTCGTACACCTTGAGCCGCTGCGCGCGCATCTCGGCCTTGTCGATGGGTTTCCCGAAGCTGGTGAAGACCGTGTACCAGTAGCAGTTCTCGTCATCGACGGGCGTGTGCCACTGCGTGAGCATCATCTCCGGGCTCAGCGGAATGGTGATGGCGTGGGGGAATACCTGGTTGGTGACGCGCACGTGTGTGGTCTTGTCGTCGATCCGGCGCGTGGTGGTGATCTTGAGGCCGTAGTCGGTCGGCTCGATGTCGATCACCGGGCGGGTGTGCTCGCGCATGAGCCGGGTCATCGGAATATCGGAATCCATGGAGTCAGCGCGGAACTGCTTGCCATAGCTCTTGGCCTTGTCCTCCTCCTCGAAGAAGCGGTGCAGGAAGGAGGCGTGCGCGGGGTCGATGCCGACTTCCAGCGACTGCAGCCAGTTGCACTCCCACAGGCCCTTGAAGGCGAAGGTGTAGGCGCCGGGTGCGGTGAAGCAGTCGAGCGCGGGAAAGGCCGGCGGTGCGCCCGTTCCCATGTAGGCCCACAGGATGCCGCTCTTCTCAACGACCGGATAGGCCGGCTGCCGGATGCGCTGGCACAGCGTGCTGCCCTCGGGTTCGGCCGGCGTCTCCAGGCAGCGTCCGGCCGCATCGAACAGCCAGCCGTGGAACGAGCAGCGCAAGCCCCCGTGCTCGCGCCGGCCGAAGGCGAGGTCGGCGCCGCGGTGCGCGCAGTGGCGGTCGAGGAGGCCGTAGCGTCCTTGCTCGTCGCGAAAAAGGACGAGGCTCTCGCCGAGCAGCCGCACCGGGCGGACGGGCCGCTCGCCCGCGAGCTCCTCGACGAGCGCCGCCGGCTGCCAGTAGCTGCGCATCAGCTTTCCGCAGGGCGTGCCGGGGCCGATGCGCGTGATCAGGTCGTTCTGCTCGGCGCTCATCATGGCGAAATCTCCGTGGTGCGCTCAAATCGAAGCTAGTCCTGGCCCATGGGCGAGGGCAAGCGCGGTCCTGGCGGCTCCTGCTTTCAGAGCCCACATAGTTTGCGTTGCCCGTCACGCGCTGCACCCATAACGTTGTCATGGTCGGGCTTGTCCCGACCATCCATTGACGGCGCCTCCGAAGGCATTCGCGAGACCATGGATCCTCGGGACAAGCCCGAGGATGACACCATGTTCGGTGGGGCTTGGGCGGCAGGTCAGATGCCGAGATAGCGGTGCTGGATGTCCGGCGATCGGGCGAGCTCCTCCGATGGGCCGGTCCACACCACGCGGCCCCGCTCGATCAGGTAGTGGCGGTCGGCCAGGCGCGTCAGGGCCTGCACGTTCTTGTCGATGACCAGGATGGCGAGGCCCTGCGCCTTGAGCTCGCCGAGGCAGCGCCAGATCTCCGCCCGGATCAGCGGTGCCAGGCCTTCCGTGGCCTCGTCGAGGATCAGCAGGCGCGGATTGGTCATGAGGGCGCGGCCGATGGCCAGCATCTGCTGCTCTCCGCCCGAGAGCAGGTTGGCCATGCTGGAGATGCGCTGCTCGAGCCGGGGAAACAGGGTGCAGACCTTCTCCAGCGACCAGGCATCCCGAGCCTCGGCACGGCTGGCGGCGGTGGCGACGAGGTTCTCGCGCGCGGTGAGGTTGGGAAACACCTGGCGGCCCTCGGGCACGAGGCCGATGCCGAGCTGGGCGATGCGATAGGAGGGCAGCTCGCGGATTTCCTGCCCGGCGAAGCGGATCGAGCCGGCGACGGCCGGCGTCAGGCCCATGATCGAGCGCACGGTGGTGGTCTTGCCCATGCCGTTGCGGCCCATCAGCGTCACGACCTCCCCGGCGGCGATGGCCAGCGACACGCCGAACAGCACCTGGCTGCGCCCGTAGCGGGTCTCAATGGCGGCGATCTCGAGGAGCGGCGCGTCAGGCACCGGCCACCTCCGTGTCGCCGAGGTAGGCCTGCCGGACGTCCACGTTGGCCCGGATGGCATCGGGCGCGCCGGTGGCGATCACGCGGCCATAAACGAGCACGGTGATGCGATCGGCGAGCGCGAACACCGCTTCCATGTCGTGCTCGACGAGCAGGATGGTGAGCCCGGACTTCAGCTCGCGCAGCAGCCCCACCATGCGCGCCGATTCTTCGGGTCCCATGCCGGCCATCGGCTCGTCGAGCAGCAGCATGCGGGGCTCGGTCGCCAGCGCCATGGCGATCTCGAGCTGGCGGTGCTCGCCGTGGCTCATGCTGGCGACGATCGTGTCGGCGCGCTTTTCCAGGCCGACGCGGGCGAGCGCGGCGCGGGCGGGCTCGCGCAACTCCGGCTCGCTGCGCGCATCGCGCCAGAAGCGGAAGGAGCTGCCGGCGCGCACCTGGACCGCCAGGGCCACGTTGTCCAGCGCGGTGAAGTCGGCAAACAGCGAGGTGATCTGAAAGGAGCGTGCAAGCCCGAGGACGCTGCGGCGCCAGCCGGGCAGCGCCGTGATGTCCTGCCCGGCGAACTCGACGCGGCCGCTGTCCGGCACCACCTCGCCGGTGAGCTGGCCGATGAGCGTGGTCTTGCCCGCACCGTTCGGGCCGATGATGGCATGCAGCTCGCCGGTGGGCACCGCCAGCACGATCGCATCGGAGGCGACGACGCCGCCGAAGCGCTTGGTGAGGCCGTCGATGCGCAGCAGCGGCTCAGGCACGGCGCGCACTCCCGAGCAGGCCGTCGATGCCGCCGCGCGCATAGAGCACGATCAGCAGCAGCAGCGGCCCCATCACGATCTGCCAGTACTCGCCGGCGCGCACCGCGTCGATCCCCATGAAGGGGCGTGCGGCAAGGGTGATCAGGACCGGCAGCGCCTCCTCCAGCACCAGCAGCGTCACGGCGCCGATCAGCGGCCCGAACACCGAGCCCATGCCGCCCAGCACCACCATGACGATCAGGTCGCCGGAACGCGTCCAGTGCATCATGGCGGGGCTGATGAAGTCCGTGTGGTTGGCAAGCAGGATGCCGGCGAGGCCGCACAGCGTGCCGGAGATGACGAAGCAGGTGAGCCGGTAGCGGAAGGTGGGATAGCCGAGCGCCCGCATGCGCCGGTCGTTGGAGCGCGCACCCTGGATCACCATGCCGAAGCGCGAGTTGACGAGGCGCCACACGCCGTAGGTGCTGAGCGCCATCAGCACCAGGCAGAAGTAGTAGAACACGGTCTTGTTGGAGAGGTCGATCAGGCCCGCGAACTGGCTGCGGCGATAGATGGTGAGACCGTCGTCGCCGCCGTAGCGGGCGAGACCGACGGCGACGTAATAGATCATCTGTGCGAAGGCCAGCGTGATCATGATGAAGTAGACGCCGCGCGTGCGCAGGCTGAGTGCGCCGATGGCCAGCGCCAGCAGTGCCGAGGCCAGCAAGGCGAGCGGCCACTGCACGAAACCCGACGCGAGGCCCTCGTAGGCGAGGATGCCGACCACATAGCCGCCGACGCCGATGTAGGCGGCATGCCCGAAGCTGACCATGCCGCCGTAGCCCATGATGAGGTTGAGGCTGACGGCGGCGATCGCCAGGATGACGATGCGGGTGAACACGGACAGCAGGAACAGGTTGCCGGTGAGGCCGGTATAGAGGGGCAGGCAGAGCAGGAACGCCAGCAGGGCGACGACGAAGCCCGTTCGCAGGTTGAAGGGGATGGTCATCGGTTGGCTGCCGGAAACAGGCCTTCGGGACGCAGCACGAGGACCACGGCCATGATCAGGTAGATGAGCATCGACGACAGCGCCGGCGCCATGGTGGAGGCGGCGGCCGGGCTCAGCAGCGCCTTGAGGAGGTCGGGCAGGAACGAGCGGCCGATGGTGTCGATCAGGCCGACCATGATGGAGGCGACGAAGGCGCCGCGGATCGAGCCGATGCCACCGATGATGATGACGACAAAGGCGAGGATAAGGATGTTCTCGCCCATGCCGATCTGGGCGGTGAGGATGGCGGCCTGCATCAGCCCGGCCAGTCCCGCCAGCGCCGCGCCGACGCCGAACACGAAGGTGTAGAGCAGCTTGATGTTGATGCCGAGCGCGCCGACCATCTCGCGGTTGGAGGCGCCGGCGCGCACCAGCATGCCGACGCGCGTGCGCATGATGACGACGTACAGGAGCAGCGCGACGAGCAGCGCGACGAGAATGATCGACAGGCGGTACATCGAGTAGCTGACGCCCGGCAGGATCTGGACGGCCGCATTCAGCCAGAGGGGCAGGGTGAGGTTCATGCCGGCCGGGCCCCAGATCAGCCGCACCAGCTCGTTGAAGAATAGGATGAGGCCGAAGGTGGCGAGGACCTGGTCAAGATGGTCGCGGCCATAGAGGCGGCGCATGGCCACCACCTCCACCGCCATGCCGACCAGCAGTGTCGCCGCCAGCGCCAGGAGCACGCCGCCGAAGAACGATCCGGTGAGAGCGGTGAAGGTCGCCGCGAAGTAGGCGCCGATCATGTAGAGGGAGCCGTGCGCCAGATTGACGAGGTCCATGATGCCGAACACCAGCGTCAGGCCGGCCGCCAGCAGGAACAGCAGGAGCCCGAGCTGCAATCCGTTGAGGAACTGTTCGATGAGGAGCAGCATGGCCGCGCGGGACGGGCCCTAATGTCGTGATCTCCCTCTCCCCGCCCACGAGGAGAGGGTTAGGGTGAGGGGCGGCGGCACACGCCCACGTCGGAGCGAGCTTCTGCCCCTCACCCTAACCCTCTCCCCACTGAAGAGCGGGGAGAGGGAACGCGCACCGCACCGATGACTCGCTCTCACCACTTCATGGGGCACTTGTCGTGATGTTTGTCCTGGCTGTCCTTGACGATGATCGCCACTGTCTTGAGGGTCAGCATGCCGTCGGCGTCCTTGACCACATCCTGCAGGTAGAAGTTCTGGATGGGGAAGTGGTTGTTGCCGTATTTGTACGGCCCGCGGACGGATTTGTAGTTGGCCTTGCGCATTTCGTTGCGCATGGCGTCCTTCTGGGAGAGGTCCCCCTTCACGGCCACCACGGCGCTGTTGATCAGGCCGACGGCGTCATAGGACTGGGCGCCGTAGAACGACGGGTAGGCCTTGTGCTTGGCCTTGAAGTCGGCGACGAACTTCTTGTTGGCATCGTTCGGCAGGTCGTTGACCCATTGCTGAGCGCCAGGAACGCCAAGCGCGAACTCGCCCTGCCGCGGCAGAGACAGAGAGTCGATGGTGAAGGCGGTATAGAGCGCAACCTGTCCCTTGAGACCCGCCTGGACGTACTGGTTGAGGAACTGCACCCCGGCAGCGCCCGGATAGAACACGAACAGGGCATCCGGCTTGGCGGCCTTGATCTTCGACAGCTCGGCGGAGAAGTCGAGCTGGTCCGGCCATTTCGTCAGGTCCTCGCCGATCACCTTGCCCTTGAAGGTGGAAGCGACGCCGGCCAGCATGTCCTTGCCGGCAGCATAGTTGGGCCCAAGCAGGTAGGCGGTCTTGACGCCCTTCTGGTTCATGTATTCGCCGACGGCCTGCGGCGTCTGGTCGTTGTTCCAGGACGTGGAGAAGAAGAACGGCGAGCACAGCTCGCCGGCGATCTGCGATGGCCCGGCGTTGGCGCTGATCAGGAAGGTCTGCGCATCCAGCACCGGCTTCAGGGACGCCAGCAGCACGTTCGACCAGATGTAGCCGACGACGAAATCGACCTTGTCCGACTGCACCAGCTTCTCGGTCTTCTGCTTGCCGACCTCGGGCTTCTGCTGGTCGTCCTCGTAGATCACCTCGACGGGCAGGCCGCCCATCTTGCGGCCGATGTGATCGAGCGCCAGCTCGAAGGAGTTGCGCATGTCGTTGCCGATCACGGCGGTGGGACCGCTGAATGTGCTGACGAAGCCGATCTTGACGGTCTTGCCCTGCGCCATGGCCGGGCCGGCCGCCAGCGACAACAGCGCCCCGAGCGCGAGCGCTGCGCCCTTGGTTTTCTTGCCAGTGTTGCCGGCGATGCTCGATTTCATGTTCTCCTCCCTTACGGCTTTTCTTGCACGACGGATAAAAGGCGCATCAACCTCAAGCGTGCCCACCGTCGCTCTTCTCACGAAAGTACATGATCGACTTTACCCTGGCGCGGCTTGGGCTGAGTCCGCGGCGGGGATAGCGGTCGGGCTCGTTTGGAGGTGGACGTGCGTCAGCACGGTGGGACTCCCCGCTAGACCCCAAGTCGACATGCATTTTTATGCCTGTTGGATATCTGACGGTGCATGATAATGCAAGCTGCGGGCTTGAACATCCAAATCCTCACGTGAGCACGGATGCGCCACGGCCCCCGTGCGCAGGAGCCAAGCGGCGCGGCAACCGTGCGCGCATGGGATTGATCTCAAGCGGCGCGGTGCGGAAAAGAGTCCTCGGCCTGATCGCCCCGCCGGCGGAAGGAGAATGCGAAGATCGCGTTGACGAGGAAGGACGCGACCATGCCGCACAGCGCCATGATGACGTAGTGGTGGCCGTTCGTGCCCTGCCTCGCCAGGTTGGTCAGCGCTCGTGCACCGGGGATGGTGTCGCCCCAGGCGCTCAGCGCATTGAGCGATGCCAGCCAAACCGCATCCGCGAACCGCAGCAGCGCGGCATAGGTATCGGGCACCAGGGCGTTGAAGCTGAAGAGCACGACGGCGAGCAGCACGGTGGCCGGCACGCTCGTGAGGGCGATGATGATGCGCTGCAGAAACGTGCGGGTGCCGCCCAGCAGCTTGTTGAGCGGCATGCCCACCACGATGCTGGCGATCAGGATCGCAGGGATCGACAGGACCACGTGGGTCATGTTGACCCGCTCGCGAATGTGGTTCACCGCGATCTGCCCCCAGTAGCTGCCCGATACCAGGGAATCGAGCCAGTGCACGATCGAGCGGCCGAACTCGGAGGCGGCGGTGATGAAGGGCTCGGCCTGCCGGTCGTACAGGACCGACACGATCATGATGGCGAGCATGATGGCGTAGCTCGTCGCGCCCACCCCCATCGATACGGCCAGGCGCCGCAACCATGCGAGCAACGACATGCGCCCACCTCCTGCCATCCCATGGCCCTTTCTCTGCCGCCGCGGGCGTTAGCGCAAGAGATGGGCGGCGCGAAGCTTCCGGCGGCGATGCGGCGGAGCCACGCGGCGCGGCCGCGGGCAGCGGCTAGCGCAAGCGGGCGGCGGGCTGGTAGCGGTCCTCGAGACGGTTGGCGTGACGGTGCACCAGGCGCCATTCGCCAGCCTCCAGGCGCAGGACATGGGTGACGCGGTTGGACCATTGCGTCGGCTGGTCCATGTCCTTCATGCGCACCTTGAAGGTCTCGATGTCGGTCAGGCAGGCGAGGCCGTCCGCAGCAAGCACCGTCACGCTCTGGTAGCTGACGGTCCCGCCCTTGAATTGCTCGCCGGCCCAGTCCCAGCGCCGGGCCACCGCGTCCCAGCCTTTCTCGTAGCCGCCCCATCCGTAGAAGCTGGTGGCGTCATCGCGATGGGAGTAGAGCGCACGGATGGCCGAGGTGTCGCCGTTGGCAACCTTGGCCATGGCAGCGTGAAGACGGGCGATGGCATCGGCGAGGGATTGGGGGATTTGCGATTTCATGGAGCGCCTCGCTTCTCCGCCGGTGCACTACAGGACAGCCAACGCAAAGTCATCCCCGCGAAGGCGGGGCTCCACGCAAGCCTCGGTATCAGGCGCCGAGTGGCTGGCGTGGATGCCCACCTGCGTGGGCATGACGTTGGAGGATGCGTCGTTGGCCTCAACCCGTGCCGAGACGTAGCCGTACGTGACCCTGGCCATGACCGCCTGAGAGAAAAAGGTCATTGGCTTCTCCATTCTCGGGATTGGGGAGACGGGTCAGTTGGGAACGGGGTCAGACCCCTTCTGCCTCAATCCGTTTCGATGGGCAGCGCCTTGTCCTTGGCCCACTCACCCATGGAGCCGTCGTAGAGGGTGAGGTTGTCGTAGCCGAGCTGGTGCAGCAGGAAGAGGTCAATGGTGGCGGAGATGCCGCCGCCGCAGTAGCACACGACGCGCTTGTCCTTCGTGACACCCTGCGCTTCGAACTTGGCCGCCGCGTCGGCGAGCGAGGTGAAGTCCTTGCTCCTGGCCTCGACGAGGGTTGCCGCGGGCACGTTAACGCTGCCCGGTATGCGGCCCGGTCGGCCGTAACGGCTGGGCTCCAGGCCCTTGTGGAACTGAGGCCCCAGGGCATTGACGAGGACGGTCGACCTGTCGCCGATCGATGCCGACACCGCACCCTTGTCGACGAAGAAGCCAGGCCGCGGCTTGGCCTTGAACGTCGCCGGCGGATAGCCCTTGGCGGGCCCGCTCTCGACCGGGCGGCCCTCGGTTTTCCATTTGTCGAAGCCGCCGTCCAGCACCGCTGCGTCGTCGAAGCCCAGCGACTTCAGCATCCACCAGAAGCGCGTCGCCCACATCATGCTGCCGATGCTGTAGAGCACCACGCGCACGCCCTCCCCGATGCCGTGGCGGCCGAAGGCGGCCTCGAGCCGCGCGGGGGGGCGGCATCATGAAGCGCAGGCGCGTGCCCTGGTCGGAGAACTCACCCTGCAGGTCGAGGAAATCGGCACCCGGGATGTGCGCCTCCTCGAAGGTGCACAGGCCCGGCACGGCGATATAGGGATCATCGCTGCCGGCGGGCGTGGGCTCGAGATAGGTCGTGCAGTCGTAAACCCTGACCCCGGGCTGACCCAGGATGTTCGCGAGCTCGCCGGTGCTGATCAGGGCCTTGGGGTCACGCATGCGCATGTGGTGCACTCCTCGAACAGCTATCTCATCGCCTTCCACGCCTCTTTCGCAACGTCATTTCCGCGAAGGCGGGAATCCACGCAAGTGAACATGGAACGGCGATGTTGCCCGGCGATCGGCTGGCGTGGATGCCACCTTCACGGGCATGACGTCGTGGGCGCGCAAGGTCACAGCTTTTCACTCGGGAAGGATGGCGACGGCCCGGGTCCAGCCGGCCGAGGCGCGATGGATCTTCACGGGAAAGCAGACGACCTCGAACCCGTTGGGCGGAAGCTCCTCGAGATTGTGAAGCTTCTCCAGGTGCGAGTAGCCGATCTCACGGCCGGCGCGATGGCCCTCCCAGATCAGTCCGGCATCGCCGGTCTCGGCCACCTTGCGGCGCGTGTGCGAGAAGGGCGCGTCCCAGCTCCAGCCGTCGGTGCCGACCAGGCGCACGCCGCGCTCCAGCAGCCACAAGGTGGCGGCCTTGCCCATGCCGCAGCCGGAATCGACGTAGTCGTCCTGCCCGTATTTGGCACCGGCCGAGGTGTTGACCACCACGATCTCCAAAGGGCGCAGGCTGTGGCCGATGCGTGCGAGCTCGGCTTCCACGTCGCCGGGCGTGGCGACGTAACCGTCGGGCAGGTGGCGGAAGTCGAGCTTGACGGCCGGCTGGAAACACCATTCCAGCGGGACCTCGTCGATGCGCCAGGACGGCTCGCCGCCCGGCTTGAGGGCATGGTTCATGGTGGAGAAATAATGGTAGGGCGCATCGAGATGCGTGCCGTTGTGGGTGCTGATGGCGACCCGCTCGACGGCGGCGTACTCCCCGTCCGGAAGCTGGTCGAGCCGCACGCCCATGTACTCGGCCATCGCCGGCGCCGTCTGATGATGGTCGAGGTATTCGATCTTCGGCAGGGCATGCGGCGGATCGCTTTTGATGCCGGCCTTGAGCGGCGAGGAGATGTCAATCAGTCGTCGCGGCATGACGGCCTCGTTCGTCAGAGAGGCGGGAGATTGCCATTGGGCCTCGCGAGGATGTCGGAATCGACCTTTCGGATATCGCGCAGGCCGCACAACGCCATGGTGACGTCGAGCTCCTTGCGGATGATGTCGAGCGACTTGGCGACGCCGGCCTCGCCCATGGCGCCGAGGCCGTAGACGTAGGCGCGGCCGATGAAGACGCCCTTGGCGCCGAGCGCCAGCGCCTTGATGACGTCCTGGCCGGAGCGGATGCCGCCGTCCATCAGCACCTCGATGCGGTTGCCCACGGCCCGGACGATGCTCGGCAGGGCAGCGATCGACGACAGGGCACCGTCGAGCTGGCGCCCGCCATGGTTGGAGACGACGATGGCATCGGCACCGCTCTGGGCCGCAAGCTCGGCATCCGCCGGATCGAGGATACCCTTGAGGATCAGCTTGCCGCCCCAGCGGTCCTTGATGCGCTTGACGTCGTCCCAGTTCAGGGTGGGATCGAACTGCTCGCCGGTCCAGGTGGAGAGGTCGCGCGTATCCTTCACGCCCTTCACGTGGCCAACGATGTTGCGGAAGGTGCGCCGCCTGGTGCGCAGCATGCCGGCCCACCAGCGCGGCCGCATGGCGATGTTGGCGATGTTGGCGAGCGTCATGCGCGGTGGCGCGGTCAGGCCGTTCTTCACGTCCTTGTGGCGCTGGCCCAGGATCTGCAGGTCCAGCGTCAGCACCAGCGCCGAGCAGCCGGCCGACTTGGCGCGGCCGATGAGGCGATCGATGAAGTCGCGATCGCGCATCACGTAGAGCTGGAACCAGAAGGGTTGGGTGGTGTTCTCGGCAACGTCCTCGATGGAGCAGATGCTCATGGTCGAGAGCGTGAACGGCACGCCTGCGGCGGCGGCGGCGCGCGCAGCGAGGATCTCGCCGTCGGCATGCTGCATGCCCGTCAGGCCGACGGGAGCGAGGGCCACCGGCATGCTCACCGGCTGGCCGGCCATGGTGGTGGCGAGCGTGCGGTTCGACATGTCCACCGCCACGCGCTGGCGCAGATGGATGCGCTGGAAGTCGGCCTCGTTGGCGCGATAAGTGCTTTCCGACCAGGACCCGGAATCGGCGTAGTCGTAGAACATGCGCGGCACACGCCGCTTGGCCAGGACGCGCAGGTCCTCGATGCAGGTGATGGGCTGCGGCATCTGGCGTCTCGTCTCCCCACGCAAGGACATCGGCCGGCTGGACCGGCCATCTGCCATCTGTCCCCTATCATGCCAGGGTCGCGAAGGCGCGGCCAAGGTCCGCGATCAGGTCGGCCGGGTCCTCCAGCCCGATGTGCAGGCGCACCAGGGCCCCGCCGGTCCAGCCGTGGATGGACGGGTAGGTCAGCGCCAGGCTCTCGTAGCCGCCCCACGACGCGCCGATGCCGAAGAGCTGCAGGCTGTCGACGAGGCGGTCGGCCGCGGCGGCAGCGATGCCAGGCTCGAACTCGACGGACAACAGGCTGTTGGCGCCGGTGAAGTCCCGTTTCCACAAGGCGTGGCCCGGATCAGTCGGGAGGGCGGGATAGAGGATGCGCCGCACCTGGGGCTGGCGCTGCAGCCAGTCGATCACCTCGCGTGCGTGCGCCTGGTGCATGGCGAGACGGGCGGCGGCCGTGCGCAGGCCGCGCAGCGCGCTATAGGCCTCGTCCGGGCTGACCGTCTGGCCGAGCAGCCGAGCGTCGCTCCACATGCGGTCGGCGCAGCGCGGACCGGCCGACACCGACCCCATCATCAAGTCGGAATGGCCGGCCACGTACTTGGTGAGGGCGACGATGGAGATGTCCGCACCGAGCGCGAGCGGCCGGTAGAGGCCCGGACATCCCCAGGTGTTGTCGACGGCGAGCAGGGTGTCGCGGCCGGCGACGAGCTTCGCCAGTGCCGGCACGTCCTGGATGTCGTAGACGATGGAGCCGGGGTTATCGAGGTAGACGAGACGTGTCTCGGGCCGCAGGCGCCTCTCCACCTCCGCGTGGCCGCCCTGGTAGAACTCGCAGGCGATGCCGCGCTTGGCGATGTACTCGACAGCAATGGCGCGGGCGGGGCCATAGATCGTCTCGGCCAGCAGCACGTGATCGCCGGGCTTCAGGCAGGACAGGAACACGTGGGCGATGGCCGCCAGCCCGGTCGGAAAAAGGGCGGTGCGCACCCCGCCCTCCACCTCGTTGATGGCGTCCTCGAGGGCGAAAGACGTCGGCGTACCGTTGGCGCCGTAGGAGAATGTGCGCTCACCCTTGGCGCGCCGCGCCTGCACGGCGCGGCGCGTGGCGATGTCGCGATAGAGCACGGTCGAGCAGCGCACCACCGCGGGATTGACGGTTCCGACCTCGCCGTCGAGCCCACCGCGCGAGGCATGCACCAGCCGTGTCTTGTCTCGATTGCCCACGCTCCGAACTCCCGATGCTGCTGCCGCACGGGCAGCCCGGCGTCGCGCCACGGCCGTCCCGCATCATTTCGCGAATGCGGCGCCACTGAAGCATGCCCCCACGCAGGGCACCAGGACGTCGGGGCGCAGGGGCGATGGCTCTACTGCGATTGCAGGCGCTCGAGCGCCTTCTGTGCCAGCGCGGAGGCGGTGTCGAAGGTCAGGGCGCGCCGGTAGTCCTCGGCGGCAGCCGTGGCATCGCCGAGGCGCTCCAGGGCCAGGCCACGATTGTAGTAGGCGAGCCCGAAGCGCGGGTCGAGCTGCACGGCGCGGGTGAAGTCCGCGGCGGCGCGCTGGTATTGCTTGAGGTCGAAATAGGCGTTGCCGCGGTTGTAGAGGATCAGCGGATTGGCGGGGTCGAGCGCCAGCGCCGAGGCATAGTCGGCGAAGGCCTGGGAATATCGCCCCCTTTGCGCGTAGACGTTGGCCCGGTTGAGATGGGCGACGGCCCGATCGGCCGGCTCGCCTTTGCCCGTCCGGATGTAGGCGCTGCAGCCGCGCAGCTGGCGGCCCGGGTCACGCGGGTCGTTGCAGTCCTGCACGGGGCCCGCCTCGGCCAGGCCCGAGCCGAGCATCAGCACGACGCATGCCGCGGCCGTTCTCATGTGACGCGCCTCGTTTTCGACCCCGCTCCTCCGGCGCAGAATAACGCGGCAGCGCTGGCAAGTCCCCCGCCATGCGGCCCGGCGACGGGCCTGTGGACTAAATGAGGAAATCCTCCTTGCGAGCCTTGCCGCCCCTGGTGGCGGCGACCATCCAGCGCGGCATCCGTCCGCGGCCGGTCCACGTGTTGGCGGGATTCTTCGGATCACGGTATTTGACGGCCACCGTGCCTTTGCGCCCCCGGCCGAAAAGCTCGTGAATGTCGAAACCGTGCTGCCGGGCAATATCCGTAAGCTTCTGGCGCAACGCATTGCGCTCGGTATTCTGCTTTTCGGCTTTGAGGCGGCTGATTTCGGCCTGCATGGCCGTCAATTCGGCAAACGACATTTTGTCGAGGCTGGTGCTTTTTGCCATGCGTATCTCCCGGCCGATTGGAAAATGAGCTCGGCTGCATCGTTTGCGTCGACTGCAACGAAATTGCAAGCGCAATCGCCATTGCAGGCGCACCCGTGACTTGCACATGCCGTGGCAATCCGACCACGCAAGCCATTGTTTACCAGCGACAACCGGGATTTCCGATACCGCGAATCGGCAAACGCCGATATTGAAATCAAATCAATGCATTTCCGGGCAATCAGCAGCGCAAATCGCAGCAAAGGGCAGCACATGCGGAAAACCGAAATGAGCATTCCCCGCATCGCTTCGGCGAAAAAGGCGGTGAAGGCGGAAACCATCACCCTCAAGCATCTGGCGGCGACTTTGGCCGAGGGCCACAGCCTGCCGAAGGCGCAGGTCAACGCCATGCTGATGGGCATGGTCGAGGACATCGCCAAGCACCTGAAGAAGGGCCGGCGCATCCGCATCGGCGGTCTCGGCATCATCCAGGTGCGCAAGCGCAAGGCCCGCATGGGCCGCAACCCGGCCACGGGCGAGGCCATCAAGATCAAGGCCAGCAAGAAGATTGCCTTCCGCGCGGCCAAGGACCTCAAAGAGGCCATCTGAGCCGTCGATCCCGTGGTTTTCCTGGGCCCCGCCTCGGCGGGGCCTTTTTCTTTTGCGGAAGGGTCGTTTGCAGGCAGCGGATTTCGATGCTTGATTGTCGGCACGTTCCGGGAGCTTTGCCTTCATGCGCCTGTTTGCTGCCACGCTGGCCACCGAGACCAACACCTTTTCGCCCCTGCCGACGAGCCTGGAAGCCTACAAGGAATGCGTCTTCCTGCGGCCGGGCGAGCATCCCGAGGACGCGCCGCGCATGTGCACGGCGCCGTTGTTCATCGCCCGCCGCCGCGCGGCCGCGGAGGGGTTCACGCTGATCGAGGGGAGCTGCTTTGCGGCGAGCCCGGCCGGCACCACCAACCGGGCCGCCTACGAGGCGATGCGCGACGAGATCCTGACCCAGCTCCGGGCGGCGCTGCCGGTCGACGGCATTCTGCTCGGGCTGCACGGCGCCATGGTGGCCTACGGCTACGACGACGTGGAAGGCGACATCATCGAGCGGGCGCGCGCCATCGCCGGCGAGCGCTGCGCAATTGGCGTCGAGCTCGACCCGCACTGCCACATGACGCTGAAGCGCATGGCCGCCTGCGATGTCATCATCTGCTACAAGGAGTATCCGCACACCGACGTGGTCGAGCGCGCCGAGGAGGTGCTCGACCTCATCCTCGGCAAGCTGCGCGGCAGAGTCGACCCCGTCATGTCGCTCTACGACTGCCGGCAGCTCCAGATGTATCCGACGACCGAGCCGCTGATGCGCGCCTTCGTCGATCGCATCAAGGCCATGGAGGGCAGGGACGGCATCCTGTCGATCTCCATCGTGCACGGCTTCCCGTACGCCGACGTCCCCGAGAATACGAGCCGCGTGCTGGTGATCGCCGACGGCGACAAGGGCAAGGCCGACCGGCTGGCGACGAAGCTCGGCGAGGAGCTGATGGCAATGCGCGGCAAGACCATGCCGCAGTTCTTCACGATTCCCGAGGGCGTGGCGGCAGCCGTGGCAAGCAACGTGGCCCCCGTCGTCATGGCCGACCCGGCCGATAACGCCGGCGGCGGCGCACCGTCCGACAATACCAGCATCCTGCGCCACCTGATCGAGCGCGACGCCAAGGGGGCGGCGGTGGCGCCGATCTGGGACCCGGTGGCCGTGCGCCTTTGCTTCGATGCCGGCGAGGGCGCCACCCTGCCGCTGCGCTTCGGCGGCAAGATCGGCCCTGCGTCGGGTGCCCCGATCGACGCCACGGTCACAGTGGAGCGGCTCGCGCGCGACTGCTGGCAAAGCTTCGGGCCGACCAAGGTGCCGGTCGGCGACTGCGCGGCGATCCGCATCGGCGGCGTGGAGGTGGTGCTCATCACCAATCGCACGCAGGCGCTGGGCCTGGAGCTGTTCACCAACGTCGGCATCGATCCGCGCGAGCGGCGCATCGTGGTGTGCAAGTCGACCAATCATTTCATGGCGGCGTTCGGGCCGATCGCCAAGCGCGTCATCTACGTCGATTCCGATGCACCGCTGGCGCGCGACTACCGCAAGCTGCCCTACACGCGCGTGCAGCGCCCGATCTGGCCGCTCGATGCCGAGACCAGGCCGGGATTGATTTTCTAGCGCCTGCAGCAGGCGCCTGGATGGATCGGAAATACAGATAGGAATGGCGTGATGGCCGGAGTTAGCGAGTTGCTGTCGCTGTCGAGCGTCGAGATGCGGCGGCGCGTCGCCAGCAAGGAGGTTTCGCCGGTGGAGCTGGTGGAAGCCGCCATCGCGCGCATCACGGCGCTCGACCCGGCCGTCAATGCCATCTGCGACACGGTCTACGCGCGGGCGCGCGGAGAGGCGAAGGCAGCCGAGAAAGCGGTGCGCGACGGCGAGCCGCTGGGCCTCCTGCACGGGCTGCCGGCGGGCATCAAGGACCTGCACGACGCGGAAGGCCTGCTCACCACGCACGGCTCCCCGCTCTACCGCGACCATCGTGCGGCACGCGACTGCGCCATGGTCGCCAACATGCGCAAGGCGGGCGCGATCGTCGTTGCAAAGACCAACGTTCCCGAGTTCGGCGCCGGCGCCAACACCCGCAATGCCGTCTGGGGCGCCACGGGCAACCCGTTCGATCCGCGCCTCAATGCCGGCGGATCGTCGGGCGGCTCGGCGGTGGCGCTGGCGTGCGACATGCTGCCGGTGTGCACCGGTTCCGACACCGGCGGCTCGCTGCGCATCCCCGCGGCCTACTGCGGCGTGGTGGGCATGCGGCCCTCGCCCGGCGTGGTGCCGATGGAGTTCCGGCAGCTCGGCTGGACGCCCCTCTCCGTGCTGGGGCCGATGGGCCGCACCGTGGGTGACACGCGCCTGCTGCTCGCCGCCCAGGTGGGCATGGCCGACGGCGAGCCGC
>DATFCC010000020.1:0-4438 GCA_035253505.1 Hyphomicrobiaceae bacterium | reverse complement strand
GGCGACGCCAGCCGGCCGGCCCCCGGCCACGATGCCGTGACCGGGGCGACCCGTCCCGCGCCTTTGCGAAAGCACATCGCCGCCAAGGCCGGTGAAAACCGCGATTGCGAACAGGAGACTGCGCCGGCGCCCGGCTGTCCAATGGACGCGGCCGGGGCTTCGCGCTAGGCAGGGTCCGACAGCGATGATTCTCTCAACATGTCGATGCATGCGCCCGGTCCAGCAGCCGAATCAGGCCTCTTCGACCACACGCGCCTCGCGGGTGAGCGGGCGCAATTCAGCCTCGACGCCGGCTCGGGCCTGCTGACCCGAGCCAATGGCGCGGGCCTGGCGCTGTGGGGCCTGAATGCCGACCGGGCCGGTCTGCCGCTGGCTCTCGATAGCGCGATGCCGGCCCTCCAGCAGCTTCGTGCCATCGCCTCGCGTTCTGCGAGCATGCGCCGCGCGGGCGAAGCCATGCTGACCCTGTGGACGCGCCGCGGCGTCGTGCAACTCGCCGCGCGCGTCGAGCCCGACGCGTCATCGCCCGGCCGCTTCCAGGTGACGGCGCTCGGCGACGGCCCCGCGGCGTCCGCAACCAGCGCGAGGGCGACGCAACCCGTCGTGGCACCGGAGGCGTGGCTGGCGCACGAGCTGCGCACGCCGCTCGGCGCCGTGATCGCCTACGCCGAGATCCTGAAGGACGAGCATTTCGGTCCCATGGCCAATGCCCGCTACAAGGGCTACGCACGCGACATCTACGACAGCGCGCGGCATGCGCTGAGCGTGGTCGACAGCCTGCTGCGTTCCGGCGCTGGGCACTCGCTGGTGCCGCCCCTGGCCGTGGCCGAGCTCGACCCCCTGCGCGTGGTGGAGAGCTGCCTTACCGTCGCCCGCCCCCTGGCCGAGCGCGCGGGCCTCCGGCTCGGCACCCGTTCGCCGCCATCCACGCCGCGCATCATCGCCGACGAGCTGACCCTCAAGCAGATGCTGCTCAACCTGCTCACCAACGCCATCAAGTTCGCCCGCCCCGGCGATAGCATCACCGTCGATGTTGCCTGGGACGGCTCCGGCACGCTGAGCATCGCCGTCGCCGATACGGGACCCGGCATGGCCTTGGACGACGCGCAGATGCCCTGCGCCGCCAGCGGCTCCGATCGCGCAGTGCGGCACGCCGCAGCCGGCCTCGGCCTGGGCCTTCCGCTGACGCGCGCGCTGGCCGCCGCCAATGGGGCGACCTTCGCCATCGACAGTGCGCCCGGCCACGGCACGCGCGCGACCATCGCCTTCGGCTCCAACCGCCTCGTCTCGCGCAACCCGCCATAGCCGCACCGCACAAGTCGGCAACGGGTGCCCAATACCACCGTGATCCCCGGGGGCGGAGCGCGCGCCACTCGCCATGGAGGGCTGCATCCGCCGCAGCGCGCCGCCACGCACGGGCGTCTCGCGCCGCAGCATACGCCATCATCTCCCGATCCGGGCCGTGGAATTCCGCCTGCGCGTCGCGAAGGCGGGGATCCACGCAGGCTGGCTTGCGGCACTACGGCGCTGCCGCACGCACCTGGCGTGGGTGCCCCCCTTCGCGGGCATGACGCGGGCCGGGTAGCACGGTTCCTCAGCTCACCACGAAGCCTTCGTAGCCCTTCGCCACGACCTCGTTGCATGTCTCGATGTAGCGCGGGAAACCACCGATGTAGGGCATGAAGACGCGCGGCTTGCCCGGGATGTTGACGCCCAGGTACCAGGAGCCGCAGGTGTATCGCAGCGTGCGGCCGGCGAGGTCGCCGACGTGGGCGCCCCATGCCGCCTCGGCGTCAGGCGAGGCTTCGATGCACGAGGCGCCGCGCTGGCGCAGGTCGGCCAGCGCATCGGCGATCCAGTCCACGTGCTGCTCGATGGTGGGGAGCATGTTGGTCAGCACCGAAGGGCTGCCCGGGCCGGTGATGGTGAAGAGGTTGGGGAAGCCGGCGACGGTGAGCCCCAAATAGGTGCGCGGCCCCTCGCTCCACTTCTCACGCAGCGACTGGCCGCCACGACCGCGGATGTCGACCTTGAGCAGCGCGCCGGTCATGGCGTCAAAGCCGGTGGCGAACACGATGGCGTCGACCTTGGTCTCCTCGCCCCTGGCCTTCACGCCCTCGCGCGTGATGCACTCGATGGGCTCCTGGCTGATGTCGATCAGCGTCACGTTCTCGCGGTTGAAGGTCTCGTAGTAGCCGATGTCGATGCACAGGCGCTTGCAGCCGATGGTGTTCTTCGGTGCCAGAAGCTCGGCGACCTTCGGGTCCTTCACCTTCTCGCGGATCTTGTCGCGCACGAAATCGGCCGCCGTGTCGTTGGCCTCCTGCTCGACCATCAGGTCCTTGTAGGCGCCGAGGAACGACAATCCGCCCCGTTGCCAGCGCCGCTCGTATTCGCGCGTGCGCGCCTCGGCCGGCGTCTCCAGCGCCGCCTCGTCGCTGTAGTCGAAGTCGATGCCGGTCATGTTCCTGCGGGCGCGGGCGCGCATGGCGGCGTAGTCGGCCTTGACGGCGGCGCGGTACTCGGGCGTGAGCGGCGCGTTGTGCGCGGGAATGGCATAGTTGGGCGTGCGCTGGAACACGTAGAGGTGCCTGGCCTGGCGGGCGATGATGGGGATCGATTGCACGGCCGAGGACCCGGTGCCGATGACGGCGACGCGCTTGCCCGTGAAGTCCACCTCCTCGTGCGGCCAGTAGCCGGTGTGATATCGCTCACCCTGGTAGTCCGCGAGCCCCTTGAAGGACGGCAGGTTGGGCGAGGAGAGGCACCCGGTCGCCATGATGCAGTAGATGGCGGTGAGGCTCTGCCCGGCCTCGGTTTCGATCCGCCAGCGGCCCGCGGCCTCGTCGAAGGTTGCAGAGGACACGCGGGTGTTGAAGCGGATGTCGCGGCGCAGGTCGTAGCGATCGGCCACATGGTTGGCGTAGCGCAGCAACTCGGGCTGGGCGGCGTAGCGCTCGCTCCAGTCCCACTCCTGCTGCAGGGCATCGTCGAACTGGAAGGAGTACTGCACGCTCTCCACATCGCAGCGCGCGCCCGGATATCGGTTCCAGTACCACGTGCCGCCGACACCGCCGCCCGCCTCCAGCACCAGTGCCTCGAACCCCAGCTTGCGCAAGCGGTGCAGCATGTAGAGCCCGGCGAATCCGGCGCCGACGATGATGGCGTCGTAGTCGCGCGTGTCGCGTCGGGTGGACGGTCCTGCCTGCGCCTGCTGCCGGGTCATGTTCGCCTTGAGGGTTGGAGCGGATGTTCAGGTGTAGCAGCCACCTTCGGCCGACAGCAAGGCGGCGGGTGCGGCTGAGGCATGCGGGAGACAGGAGAGTGCTCCGTTGTCGTCTCGTCCCCAATTTTCAGCGGCGCCGCCTTGCCTGCGAGGCACGAGTCGGACGGCATGCTGCCGCTGAGGAGGCCACCATGCGCCGACCGTGGATCGTGCTCGCCGTGCTTGTGTCGGGTTGCGCCAGCACCGGAATCGAGCCGGCGGCGCTCGATCAGCCATTGCAGACGGGCTCGGTGGCTCAGCAGGCGGACGCGGGCGATGCCGCGCGCAGTCACGTGCGCACCATCCAGCACAAGGCCGTACAGGACGCGCGCAAGCCGGGCACCGTATTCCTCGCGGAGAAGGGCAGCAACTGCGCCTCGCCGAAGCTGAAGGAGGCGATCCGGCGCATCACGGACACCACCACTGCCCTCGCGGCCACCATGCGGCCGGACTATTCCGCCATGCTCGATGCCGGCACGGTCGCGCTCGAGATCGCCGATGGCGCCAAGGGCAAGGGCTGCACGCGCGAGGCCAAGCAGCTCTACGACTTCGTGCTGAAGCACTTCTCCGGCCTCGGCTACGCCGAGCTGCGCGACCGCGCCACGAGCGGCCTGCGCGAATTGAAGACCCGCCGCGAGCCGGGCGGCGCGCCAATCGCGGGCTGAGCGCCCTTCGCATTCGGCATCCGCGCACGCCAACGCCGCCACCGTGCGCCGTCCGCGTGAGCCTACGCTGTCCAGCCGGATGCGCTCCCACGCAGCTCGATGACCTTGGCCCCCGCCCGCCGTGCGGGCCTCCCAAAAATTGCGATTTCGGGGCTTGGCCTTGGCCCTGGCCCAACGGCTTGACTGTCCCAGTCGAAATAGGCACATGTACGCGGCCTGAGCGCCTTATTCTCGGCCCTGAAGCGTGACCGGCTGTCTGGCATCCAAGCGCCACGGGCCGTGTTCACGCTCCACGCAGGGTCTGAATACCAGGCTTCCTGGTTGTTCCGCGGTAGCTCAGCGGTAGAGCAGCCGGCTGTTAACCGGCTGGTCGTAGGTTCGAATCCTACCCGCGGAGCCAAGCAATGCCGTTGTCCAGTCCGGACACATAGGTGACGGTTTGTTCCTAAGAGATAGGTAACAACCTCGTGCCGAACGGGTTGTCGAGGGGCTGCAAAGTCCTCTGTTC
>DATFCC010000019.1:0-2425 GCA_035253505.1 Hyphomicrobiaceae bacterium | reverse complement strand
CTGATGATGAGAGGGATGGTCCGGTATGGTGCATGAAAGCGAAGCTTTCCCTGGTGGTTTCACCCCATCCCTAACCCCTCCCCGTCAAGGGGAGGGGATTCGCGTGGAGCCTGCCTAACGGTTTGCATTGCTACAGCCGCTTGGCCATGCGCGGGTCGAGCATGTCGCGCAGCCCGTCACCCAGCATGTTCACGGCCAGCACCGTCAGCGACAGGAATACGGCGGGGAAGAACACGATGAACGGCTTGACCTGCCACAGCGCGCGCCCCTCGGCCATGATGTTGCCCCACGACGGGATGGTGGGCGGCGTGCCGGCACCGATGAAGGAGAGGATCGACTCAACGATCATCGCGCTGGCGCAGATGAAGGTCGCCTGCACCGTCAGCGGTGCCAGCGTGTTGGGCAGGATGTGGCGCAGGATGATCATCGGCGTGCGCGTCCCCGCCGCCACCGCAGCATCGACGTAGGGCTGCTCGCGCAGCGACAGCACCACGCCGCGCACGAGACGGGCCACGCGCGGAAACTCGGCAATCGTAATGGCGGTGATGACATTGCCGACGCTGGCGCGCGTCAGCGCCATCAGCGCCACCGCGAGCAGGATCGGCGGGATCGACATCATGCCGTCCATGACCCGCATGATGATGCCGTCGGCCCAGCGCACGAAGCCCGATACCAGCCCGATCGCCAGGCCCGCCAGCGAGGCCAGGATGGCGACGGAGAAGCCGACCAGCAGCGAGATGCGCGCCCCGTAGATCACGCGTGAGTAGATGTCGCGTCCCAGCATGTCCGTGCCGAACCAGTAGTCCGCCGATGGGCTGCGCGTGCGCTTGGAGGGCGCCAGTGCCGTGGGATCGACCGTGCCGAGGTACGGGGCCAGGATGCCGACCAGCAGCATGACGACGACGAGCGCACCGCCGAAGGCGATCGCGGGATGACGGTAGACGAAACCCCACAGGCCGCGCCGCACCTTGGCCGGCGAAAGCACGTCGGGCATCGGCGGCGCGATGGCCACGCCAGACGGCGGCTGCAGCGCGGAGGATTGAGCGCTCAATAGCGGATCCTCGGGTCGAGCAGCGTGTAGACGATATCCACCGCGAGGTTGACCAGCACGTAGACGAAGCTGAACAGCAGTACGATGCCCTGGATGACGGGATAGTCGCGGCGCACGATGGCATCGATGGTGAGGCGGCCGAGCCCCGGAATGGCGAACACGCTTTCGGTCACCACCGCCCCGCCGATCAGCAGCGCCACGCCGATGCCGATGACGGTGACGATCGGCACGGCGGCATTCTTGAGCGCATGCACGAACAGGATGCCGCCCTGGCCCATGCCCTTGGACCGCGCCGTGCGGATGTAGTCCTGCTGCAGCACCTCGAGCATCGAGGCGCGCGTGATGCGTGCGATCAGTGCGATGTAGACGCAGCCGAGCGCGATTGCCGGCAGCACCAGGTTCTCGAGCCACGGCCCGAAGCCGGCCGCCAGCGGCGTGTAGCCCTGGACCGGCAACCACTCGAGCTCGAGCGCGAACACGTAGGCCAGCACGTAGCCCACGACGAATACGGGAACGGAGAAGCCGAGCACCCCGAACGCCATCAGACCGCGGTCGATCCAGGTGCCTGCCTTCCAGGCAGCGAGCACGCCCATGGGCACCGCGACCGTGACCGCCAGAAGCAGCGTCACCACCATGAGCGACAGGGTCGGCTCCAGGCGTTGAGCGATCAGCGTCGTCACCGGCAGGCCCGTGAACATCGACGTGCCGAGGTCACCATGCACGATGTGCCACGACCACTCGCCGAACCGGGCGAGGAAGGGCCGGTCGAGACCAAGGCTGCGGCGGATCTTCTCGATGTCCTCGGGCGACGCCTGCTCGCCGGCAATCACGGCCGCCGGATCGCCGGGCGCGATGTAGAGCAGGCTGAACACGAACAAGGCGACGAATGCCATCACCGGGATCGTGGACACAACGCGCCTGAAGATGTGGGCGAGCATTCTCGTGGCGTCTCGCTACCTGTCATCCCGGCCGCAGCGCGCAGCGCGGAGAGCCGGGACCCAGGGACCCCAACCACCGTCCATTTCCGGCGCCCCTGGGTCCCGGATATTTCGCTGCGCGAAATTCCGGGATGACAGATGTGGCATGGATAGTCCTGCTACGCCTTGGACACGCCCCAGAAGAACGGCAGCGGGCCCTTGATGACGCCGCTCACGTTGCTGCGCCACGCCTGGTAGCCATAGTAGAACCCGGTCGGGATGTAGATGACATGCTCCATCGCCGCCTTGTTGAGGCGGGCGATGGCGGCCTTCTCCTCGTTGAGGTCCTTGGCGGCGAACCAGGCGCCCACCTCCTTCTCGACTTCCGCGCTCTCGGGCCAGCCGAACCAGGCCTTGTCGCCCGTGCCGCGCACGGCGATGTAGCTCGCCGGATTGG
>DATFCC010000018.1:0-3507 GCA_035253505.1 Hyphomicrobiaceae bacterium | reverse complement strand
AGACGATTCCGGGCTCGATGGTGTTCGAGTTCTTCACGCCCGGCATTGCCCAGGTGCTGGCCCTGGCCGGCAGCCAATATGTCATCTACGACATGGAGCATGGCGGTTTCTCGATCGCGCAATTGAAGTCGCAATGCAGCTACTGTCGGGGCATCGGCATCACCCCGATGGTGCGCGTGCCGCGCGGGGAATACCATTTCCTCGCCCGGGCGCTGGATGTCGGCGCGCGTGGTGTCATGGTGCCGATGGTGGATTCGGTGGCCCAGGCGCAGGCGATCGCCGAGGCGACGCACTATCCGCCGCAGGGACGCCGCGGAGCCGCCTTCGGCTTCCCCCATGACGACTACGAGCCAGGCGATCCCGCGGCAAAGATGAGCGCCGCCAATGCCCGCAATCTCGTGATCGCCCAGATCGAGACGGAGCGCGGTGTCGCGGCCGTCGAGGACATCGCCGCCGTCGACGGCATCGACTGCCTGTGGCTCGGGCATTTCGATCTGACGAATTTCCTGGGCATCCCCGGCCAGTTCGAGAACCCCACCTACGTAGACGCCGTGAAGCGCATCGTTGCTGCCGGGCGCAAGCATGGGAAGGCGTTGGGATACATGGCGGCGGATGCAGCTTCGGCGCAGCGATATCGCGCGCTGGGCTTCAACATGATCGCGACGGGCACCGACCATGGCATCCTGATGGACGGGGTGCGCCGGATCCTTGCAGCGGTGGCCGGCTAGGCCAGGTCAGTGACACCTGGGGGGCTGGCGCACGCTATTTGCCGCTACTGGTCCTGCTGCTGGCTCGCGGTGGCCACGCGGGCGGACACGGGATTGCGCCGCATCAGGTCGTCGATCCGCGCCCTCTCCTTCTGGAAGTCAGCAAGTTGCCTGCCGTCGAGGCGCCGCTCCCGCGGCACCTGGATCGACATCGGATCGACAAACCGGCTGTTGACCAGCACCTCGAAATGCACGTGGGGGCCGGACGCCAAGCCGGTCGAGCCGACGTAGCCGATGATCTGCCCCTGGCGCACCTTCACGCCCTCGCCGACACCCGGAGCAAAGCGGGCCATGTGCCCATAGGCTGTCTTGTAGCCGTTCGGGTGACGGATGCGGATGTAGTTGCCGTATTCGCCCTTGCGTCCCGCCTCTTCGATCACGCCGCTGCCGGCCGCCATGATCGGGGTGCCGGTCGCTGCCGCCCAGTCGACACCCGTATGCATCTTCGGGATCTGCAGGATGGGATGGCGCCGCACCCCGAAACCGGACGTGATGCGCACGTCGTCGCCACGCACCGGCCGGCGCATCAGGAACTTGCGCGACGTGTTGCCCTGGTCGTCGTAGTAGTCCACCGTCCCGTCGGGCGTGCGGAAACGGTAGAACCGGTGCGTTTCCCCCGCCGAGGTGATGGCGGTCGACAGTAGCTCGCCCAGGTTGCCCTCGACGCCTCGCTCCTCGTCCTTGATGTCGAAGAAGAATTCGAAGCCGTCGCCGGCCCGCACCCGCTGGCGAAAGTCCGTCTCGTAGGCGTGAACCTTGAGGATCTGCAGGATCGTTTCAGGCGGAATTCCCTGCCGTTCGGCGGTATGGTGAAGGCTCGCGTAGAGGCTCGAGGCCTGCGGCTGCTCATCGTCGGCTACCTGCGCGTTGATCAGGCGCTCGTCGATGGGAGACGCGCTGGCCACGAACTCGCCCGCGGCATTCCGGTTCACTGTCACCTTGTGGTCGTGGCCTTCGCCGAACACGCTGAGGCGGACCGGCTCCATGCGGTTGGCGCGGACGATGGAGGGCACCAGCGTCACGTGCAGCTCCTGGTTGGGCTGCAGGGCGCCGTCCGGCAGGGCGTTGCGGGCCGCGTCGGTCATCGCCCGCGCCTGCCAGGGCTCGGCGCCCAGGCGCAGCAGCAGGCGCGCCAGAGTATCGCCGCGCTGGGCTTTGACGACGCGCACCTCCCTGCCGGCGAGGTCGTCGGTAGGATCATCGGCCTCCAGAACCGATTTCGAGAGGATGGTGGTATTCGGCGAGAATGGCTCGAGCTGACTCCGGGACAGGCCATCGCTCGGGCCGCCGGCATCGGCCAGTCCAGGGCGCAATTGGGCAGGGTCCTCGGCCGCGGCCAGCGCGCGTCCCGCGACTTCGGCCACCTCCTCCGACGTCAGCTCCTGCCCGTCCTCGCCGGGGATGGACCCGCCGAGGAGCTCAACGATCTTCACCACGGCGTCCTGCTGGTCGTCGTCGGACGTCTCGGCCTGGTCGATCGGGGTCGTATTGGCGTAGAGCTTGAAGGGGTTGAAGGCCGGCACGCGCTGCGCCTCGGCCTTGGAGATGGGTGCCAGACGGGCCACCAGCCGCGCATATGGCTTGTTGAAGATGTAGTCGCGAGCGCCGCGCCGCTGCTTGATGGCGTCGAAGATCACGAACTTGGTCGCCATGGCGCCGCTCGGGATCAGCAGCCGGTCGGCTTTGGGCGTGGCCCAGCGCAACCCGTCGACCCGCGCCGAGGGCGGTTGCAGGGTGGCAACGGGCGCGTTGCGCACCCGCTCGAGGCTGACCAGCACGCTGCCGTTCGATTCGCGCGTATCGGTCGACCCCGCAATCACCACCAGGATGGCGAGGACGCCGACGGCCGCTGCCAGGCACGTGCTGACCAGCCACCGGAAACGGCCGCCCTGGCGCGTGTCGGCATGGTCGCTTGCGAAGATCCCGTCGGCGTGCCGGCCGCGGACGCCGCCTCGCCCATGGCCGCCGCGGCGGCCATGGGGCTGGGCGAGTCCCGGGTGGACGCGCCGACGGCCCAGCGGTGCATGGCGCTTCGTGTCCATCCCCGTATTGGTTCCCCCTTGCCGCGCCGGCAGCTCTCGCCAGAGCGGTGCGCGGCCCCGGCCGCTGCCTGCCTTCGCATGCAAGCGCTGTCCTTGCGGGGTCGCGTGCCCCTCGGCCCCGTCAGCGCTTGGTACCTGTCTCCGTGGTAATGCGGGCCGATTTGCGGCATGCAAGTGGCCAACGACTTCAGCGTCGTGCAAAAAAACTTCACCAACCCGTTGACACGGGCAGGTGTTGAGATTAATTACTCGGCTTCGCGCGGCACGTACTGCTGCGCGACAGTGGGCAGGCAATCTTTGGATTGAGCGCGAGGCTCTCCTGGGTCAACCGGGTGATCGTCCTCGCTTCCACGACGACGGGGCGGCGCAAGCCGGGCCGGCTGTCGCGGCCGCTTCGCCCCGAGCGCTCTTTGACAAGTGAATCGAAGAAAGGGAAACGCAGGCGGCGGAGTCCTGGCGGATCCATGAGGCGCGCGAGCGTCTTGCGGATCGAACAGACTCTGGCGATCTCTGCGTTTCAGCCATCACCAGAAGCGTATACGATTCGGGGCAACCCGGGTTGCATGCGCCATGTGTGAAGGTGCCCGTTACGCAGAGATTCCTTGGATTAACCTCCAAGCCAACCAGAATCGAAACTTTCAACTTGAGAGTTTGATCCTGGCTCAGAACGAACGCTGGCGGCAGGCCTAACACATGCA
>DATFCC010000017.1:0-8817 GCA_035253505.1 Hyphomicrobiaceae bacterium | reverse complement strand
CGACGTAACCCACCAGCGGCGCACCCACCCAGAGCATGAGGCCGGAGGCGATGATGCCGTAGGCGAGCGCGACCCACACCATGTAGGCCGGTATGGTGACTGCACCGAAGCCGGGATTGAAGGTTATAGAGCCGCCGACGGTCCAGAGGATGCTGATGAAGGCGGCGGCACCGGCCACGGCCAGCACCAGGCCAATGCCGAGGTCGACCAGAGGTTCGGTAGCCCAGCGCGTGTCGTCGGAGATGCGGTATTCAGGGTTCGGCGGTTCCTTGCCCGTCACGTTGAGGTGGTAGAAGCGCTGGTTGCCGAGCCAGCGCGCCACGAGATGCTCGACGAGCCAGGCGCGCCAGCGCACCTGCAGCGTCTCGCGCGTCAGGACGATGGCGACCCCGACCGCCGCCATCGCCGCGACGATGAGGCCGAGCACGAACACGGCGCTGGTGAGCGCCGCGGTGTCGCGCGCCTCCAGGCTGTCGAAGAACCACCGGTTCCACTGGTTGAGGGCGACGGTGGCGGCCGTGGACAGGAGCAGGAAGGCGCCGAGCCCCAGGGTCAACGCCCAGGCGCGGAAGGCGGTCGCGCCCCGCCAGAACCCGCCGGAGAAGCGGCTGAAGGCTGCCACCACGCGCGGATCGAGCTTGAAGCCCGGCGCGTCCGGGGCCTGGAAATGTTCAATGCTCATGGGGCTATCGCTGCCGGCTGGAGCCTGGGGGCTTGGGGCTGATCATACGCAGCATTGTAGCGCCCCTGTGGTGCCGCCGGGCGTCAATGTCACGCAGTGCCTGAAGGCAGGATGAATGGGGCTAAGGCATACGGAAAAAGGCCTGGGAGCCTGTCGGTCCCCGCCCACGGCTGACGCCCTGGGCTCCCGGCCTGGATCTCGTCCGGTGCCCACATTGCCGTGACCCACCGGGACAAGCCCGCGGGCAGGCAAGCCCGGCCATGACGGAACGTTGGCGCGGAGGCGCGGACCAGCGATCGGCGCCTAATCCTTCCGCGGCGCCTTGGCGCCGGCCATGATGCCGCCGTCGATGACGAGCTCGGCGCCCGTCATGTAGCGGCCCTCGTCGGATGCCAGGAACAGAACGCCGTCGGCGATCTGCTGGGCCTGGCCGGCGATGCCGAGCGGGGCGGCGGCGCTGGCCCGCTCGTGCGGGTCGAGGGGGGCGTTGCGCCGCTCCGAGCCTGGCCCGGACGCCAGCTTGCCCCAGATCGGCGTATCGATGACGCCCGGATGCACCGAGTTGACGCGGATGTTGTCGCTCGCAACCTCCAGCGCGACGGCCTTGGCCAGCAGGCGCACGCCGCCCTTGGTGGCGCAGTAGCCGGCGAGCCCCACCGACCCGCGCAGGCCGGCGATCGACGACATCAGCACGATCGAGCCGCCGCCCGCCTTGCGCAGGGCCGGAATGGCATGCTTCACGGTGAGGAAGACGCCGTCCAGATTGATGCTCTGCTGGCGGCGCCAGTCGGCGAGCGTCATGTGCTCGAGGGGCACCATGATGCCGATGCCGGCGTTGGCCACTACGATGTCGAGGCGGCCGTAGCGGGTCTCGGCGGCGGCGATGACCTGCGGCCAGCGTGCCTCGTCCGTGACGTCCTGGTCGAGGAACACCGCCTCGCCCTTGGCGTCGACGATCTTGCGGGCAAGCACCTCGCCGCGGCTGCCGTCGATGTCGGTGGCGATCACTTTGGCGCCGGCCCGAGCCAGGGTCTCGGCGCACGCCGCGCCGATGCCGGACGCGGCACCCGTGACCAATGCAACCTTGCCGTCGATGCGCATGAATGTCTCCTCCTGCAGCCCGTCTCGCCGCTCGCCGGCTCAGCCCAGAAGCGTGCGGCGCCAGAATGCGATCATGTCGGTGCGGAAGAGGCCCGCCTCCTCCCCGCGCGTGCCGATGGTGGCTCCCTTCATGCCGTAGCCGGCCTTGAGGCCGTACACCATCAGATCACGGTCCTTGAGGGCAGGGTCGGGAGCGTCGTGCAAAGGGTGAATGAAGGCGCCATCATTGGCCACGTAGGCGGTGGGCGCGGCGGGCGAGACGGCCGCGTCCGCGATGCGCTGGATCGGTGTGCCGCGATCGAAGCTGTGGGAGACGCCGGCGAAGAGCCGCATCGTCGCCGTGCCGCCGGCGAGGCGGATGGCCTGCACATGGCCCTGCACCTGCATGGGCGAGCACCAGTCGTCGCGGTCTCCCATCAGGACGCGGATCTCGGTGCGGCCGACGGAGGGGTCGAGGAACTGATGGCCTGACCAGGGATAGGCGGCGAGCACGCTTCTCAAGCCTTCGCCGGCGCCGACGACCGCATCGGCGAGGCGACGCGTCGCCGCCGTCAGCACGGCCGAGCCGCCGCGGCTGTGGCCCTGTGCGCCGATGCGTGCCGGATCGATGTCGCCGCGGGCGGCGAGCACCTTCCAGGCCGCGAGCACGTCGTAGGCACTGGCGGCGAACGAGTATTGGGTCTGGTTGGTGACGGTGGAGCCCACGCCGCGCGCAGCGAATGGGTCGAGCACGAAGGCGGCGATGCCGGCATCCGTGATCGCCTCCGCATGCGCCACATGCGAGGGCGCCACACCAAGGCTGCCCGGCACGACCATCACCAGCGGCAGAGGCTTGCCGCGCGACGCACCGGGCGGAAGGAACAGCTTGCCGTCGATGGTGACGGGCGCCATCTCTGCGGGGCGGCTGATCGCCTGGTGGTAGTTCACGGGGTTGGCCGAGGGAATGTCGAGGTTCTGGCCCGAGGCACCGTTGGCAAACGTGATGCTGCGGTCGCGGAAGCGAGCTGGCTCGGCACCCATGTGGCGTCTCCCTGCGCGCCGCTGGAATGGCGCTGCCGGCAACGTTAGCGGCCGCGTGGAGCGGGCGCAAACTGCGCCCCGCCGGCGAGTCCGAGGACGCCGGCGATGGGGCGGAAGCGCAAGTGCACGGTGTGCCGCCCGGAGGGCACGGCGACAGCGCGGAACAGGACGTTGGCGCGCAGCAGCGGCGCCGCGCGGCCGTCGACCTCGGCGAACCACCAGGGGTGCCACAGGTCGTTGAGAACGGCCCAGCCGCCATCGGGACTGTCGACGTCGAGGACGACCTCGGTGTTGTGGTAGCGCGCGATCCGCACCGAGCCGGGGCGCCTGGGGCCGTCGACGGCCGGCACCGCGGAGCCCTCGAGTAGCACCGTGCTCCGCAGGTCGGCATCGGGCCACACGCCGTCGGCGAGCATGCGAGCGAAATCGGCACCGCGGGCGGAGGTTGCGAACAGCACGCGTGGGTAGGTGTCCGGATTTTCGTAGATGTAGCCGTCGCCGGTGCGGGCGAGGAGGGGGAGGTCGCCGGGCTTCAGGCGCTTGTCGATCGTCTCGATGGGCGCACCCGAAGCGATGAAGCGCAGGCCCAGCAGGTTGGCCAGCGTCGAGCGGTAGGAGGGAAACAGGGGCGAGAACTTGCGCTGGTCGGGCAGGCCCACATGGTCCTCGGCGCCGACCGCGGCGCTGTAGAGCGCGAGCCGCACCGGGTTGTAGCCCAGCGTGTTCTCCAGCGAATGGGTAAGGCTGGCATTGGGCCAGTGGAAGCCGAGCCCGGCGAGCTCGATGCGGTCGCGGCGCGTCTCGTTGGCCACCACCGACGACTTCAGGATGGCGATGGTGGCGTTGCGGGTGCCGGGCTCGAGCACGTCGTACAGGGCCGGCGGCTGCGCCGTGGCGGACGACGGGCCGTTGTTGTAGGCGAGATCGACGGTCGTGACGCCCGCCAGGACCACGGCGGCGAGCAGCGGATTGGCGGCGAAGCGCGGCGCCACCCAGATGATGGCGGCGGCAGCGGCGGCAAACGAGCTCAATGCGGCGAGGGCGGGCACCGAGAGCCGCGGCACGCGGCCGAGCCACAGCGCGAGGCAAAGCGCCATGAGGAACGCCATCGCCAGAACGGCGGCGGCGACGGCAGCCGTGCGGCGGGCGTTGTCCGCCGGCTGCGTGAGCAGCCGATGCGCGCCGTAGCCCGCCAGGACGGCGCCGAGCGCGCCGATCAGGAATGTCGCGTCGGCCGGGCGGCGGTAGAGATCGACGCCGGGCAGCAGTGCATAGAGGGCGCGGAAGACGGGCGTGTACCAGCCGAGGGCGTAGAGCAGGGCGATGGCCGCGGCGCAGGTGAAGAAGCGGATCTCGCGCGCCCACAACTGGCCACGCATGGCAGCCAACGCCAGCAGCACGAGAGGAATGGCGCCGAAGTAGAGCACGCCCATGTTCTGGGCGACGAAGAGCCCGGTGTCCGGCCAGGCGAAGCTCGGCGGACCCCAGTAGTCCTCCATGCGGCCGGAGGCGCCGAAGACGTCGGGCATGACGAGTGTCAGCAGCAGGGCTGGATGCAGCGAGCCGCGCGCGGCGCCGACGTAGTCGATGGCAGGGCGGTTCGACTCCTGCGCCAGCAGCGCCGTCAGGATCACCGGCACGGTGACAAGCAGCATGGCGCAGAAGGCGCCCATCGCGAGGGGCAGCACGCTGGCGCGCAGCGTGGTGCGCGGCTCGGGCGTGGAGAGAATACGCCACGCGGCCATCGCGCCCAGCAGGTAGATGCCGAGCAGCGCCACCTGGTCGCGACCCAGCACGATGAAGGCGGCGATGCAGCCGGCGGCTGCGCCATAGGCGAGCGACTTGCGCGCCAGCGCGCGGTCGAGACACAGCATGGCCACGGGCAGGTAGGCGAGGCTCAGGATCTGGCCCGTGTGCTGGATGCGCCAGGCCATCGACGCGCCGTAGCTGAAGGCGAGCGCCGCGATCAGGCCTCCGAGCCAATGCCAGCCCCGGTCACGAAACCACGCCATCATCGCGGCGCCGCCGAGAAACACGAATGCCAGCACGGTGGCGTCGACCGCCCACAGGCTGGGCGCTCCGTCGAGCAGCGCCAGCAGCAGGAACGGCGGCGAGAAGATCATCGACTGCGGGTCGGCGATCTGCGGATGGCCGCTGAAGACGAACGGCGCCCAGGCAGGCGACTCCCCGCGCGCCAGGCTTTGCGCGAGGAACTGGATCTGCGGCTGGAAATGGGCCTTGGCGTCCCACGGGATGGTCACCCGTCCCGACAGCCACGGCCAGCCGATGACGATGGCTGCAAGCGCGAACATGGCGAGCGAGAATGCGAACGGGCTGGTCGCGGCCGCCGCCAGCAGGCGGGCGGAGTCCGGCCGCCGAAGAGGGTCTGCTGGATGTCGCAAGCGGGTGCCGCCTCAGGTTCAGCGCGGCTGGGGCCGGGGCATCAATTGGACCCTCGCCCGGCGCGCCAACCTCGCGCCCCATCTCTATAGCGCGCGAGTGGGGCGAACGGCAGGCCGGTCTGTTTTTTGCCCGGCGTTGCATGCCGACAGTGCCGCTGCGCCCGCGGAAATGCTATGCGAAGGCAGTGCGGTGGACCCAGCCGGAGGGGAACGTCATGGAGGATACGACCGTTGCCGGGGCCGCCACCGAGGCTCCCACCTACAGCACCGCCGCACGGCGCTTCCACTGGTGGACGTTCGCCCTCATCGCCGTGCAGATTCCCCTCGGCCTGTTCATGGTCCGGTACGGGGCGGCCACCAACTTCGCCTTTCCCACCGGCCAGCTCTACGACGCCCACAAGATCATGGGGCTCGTCATCCTGCTGCTGGTCGTGGCACGCCTGATCTATCGCTTCGCCCATGGCGCCCCGGCGAGCGAGCCGACGCTGGCTGCATGGCAGAAGGGGCTCAGCCACCTGACGCACTGGCTCATCTATCTCATGCTGATCGTCACGCCGATCATTGGCTGGCGCGCGATCTCCCACTACGGGCCGTTCGAGCCGTTCGGCATCAAGCTGCCGGCCATCGCCGCCCAGGACCAGGAGAAAGCAACGCAGGCGTTCCTCTGGCACACGTGGGCCGCCTACACCCTCATCGTGCTTCTGGGCATGCACGTGGGGGCCGCGTTCTACCACTACGTCATCCGCAAGGATGGCGTGCTGCGCCGCATGCTGGTGCGCGCCGGCCGGCTCTCGTAAGCTCCGATCGAGCGTCTATTGGCACGCCGATCCTGGCGACATCGAGGTTCTGGACGGCCGCAACGATCGAAAGCGCGCCGAGCTCATCGCCGTGAAGCTGGGACAATGGAAGTCGGTCAGGAATGCGTAGCAGCAAGGACGAGTGCCCAACCGGGGCGAGAACACACAGCAGCACGGCCTCGAGGCCGGTTGGAGGGTCAGTGACTTTGGCGTTCTCGGCTACCGCTCCGCAGACCCAGGCCATCAACCAGGCGCTGCGTGAAGGGATCGACCGCAATGATGCGGCGGGTGTGGTGGCCATGGCGGCCGACCGCATGGGCGTGATCTATCGCGGTGCATTCGGTGTCGCCGACCTCGAGGACGGGCGGCCCCTGGAGATCGACTCGCTCTTCCGCATCGCCTCGATGACCAAGGCGATCACCTCGGTGGCGGCCATGCAGCTCGTCGAGCAGGGCCGTCTCGGGCTCGACGATGCGGCGGAAAAATTCCTGCCGCAGCTTGCCAAGCTGAAGCTCTTCCAGTCGTTCGATGCCGCCACCGGCGCCTACGAGCTGCGGCCGGTCACCAAGACCATGACGATGCGGCACCTCTTCACGCACACGTCCGGCTTCGGTTATCCCTTCACCAGTCCCACCATCCGCGATTTCAAGCCGCGTGCAGGCGAGGCATATCCCGCCGGCCCGCTCATGTTCGAGCCCGGCGAGCAGTGGCTCTACAGCACAAGCACCGACTGGCTGGGCCGTGTCGTTGAAACCGTCTCGGGGCAGCCGCTGGAGGACTACTTTCGCGCGCACATCTTCGCGCCTCTCGGCATGGCCGATACGGCCTATCACGTGCCGGACGAGAAGCTGCCGAGGCTGGTCACCGTCAACCGCCGCCTCGCGGACGGCTCATTGGCCCGAGAGGCCGTGCAGGCGCCCGTTGCGAATTTCACGCCGATGGGTGGCGGCGGGTTGTCCTCGACGGCCGGCGACTACATCCGCTTCACGCGCATGCTGCTCAACTTCGGCGTGCTCGAGGGTGCGCGTGTCCTGTCGGCAAGGTCGGTCGAGGTCATGGCCGAGAACCACATCGGCGGCATCGGCCTGCCGGCGCTGAAGTCGGCGCTGCCCGAGCGCAGCGAGGACTTCTCCTTCATCGCCGACGGGCGGGACAAGTGGGGCCTGGGCTTCCAGATCACTACCGATGCCGTTCCCGGCAAGCGGTCCGCCGGGAGCCTGAGCTGGGGTGGCATCAATAACACTTACTTCTGGATCGACCACGCCCAGGGCATTACCGGCGTGATCCTCATGCAGTTCCTCCCGTTCGCCGACCGCAAGGCGCTGGCGCTCTATGATGCCTTCGAGCGGGCCGTGTACCAGACGGCAGCCGCGAAGCGCTGAGCGTCGGCGGCGCGACGCGCGGCAATTTTTCCCGCCGGCCCTGCATCTTTCACGTGCGTGCCGGAGTTGACAGGGAGCAAGCGAAGGCGCATTTGCAGGATGCCATGAACGAGCATGGCAAATCTCTTCAGGAGATGAGTGCAACCCATGTCTAGCGACAGCCCAAGTAGCACCGCGCCGACGCCGGTTGCCGTGGGGGACCTGAGCTAGCTCGGGCTCACCCGCGACCGGCCCGGTCCGGTCGAGGTAGGTGAGCCATGAACCCCGAAATCCGTTTTCTCGCCCAGCAACTCCTGCACGCCGGCCTGGGCCCGCTCTGCGAGCGCGACCGGCGCCTCATCGCGCGCGTCGCCAAGCGCGTGCACACCGCGCGCGACCTCAACAAGGTGTTCGAGCAGAATCTGAGCTTCGGCGAGCGGCTGGCCGACAAGGTGGCCGTGGTGGCGGGCTCGTGGAGCTTCATCCTGGGCTTCTGCGCCTTTCTTGCCGCCTGGGCGGTCCTGAATGCCGTCGTTTTGGTGCAATGGGCCTTCGATCCTTACCCGTTCATCTTCCTCAACCTGCTGCTGTCGATGCTGGCCGCACTGCAGGCGCCGGTCATCATGATGAGCCAGAACCGGCAGGCAGCGAAGGACCGCCTTGCCGCCTCCCTCGACTACGAGGTGAACGTGAAGGCGGAGTCGGCCATTGCCGAGCTGCACGACAAGGTGGATCGGCTGGCGGTCCTGCTGGCGGAGCTGGCTCCGCCGGCAGCCGAAGAGCTGGTACGGCCGAGGTCTGCGACCGCGGCGTGATCCGCCCGGCGGCGGCGGGCGACCTTACTCGCGATGGCGCTCGAACAACTCGACGGGCGTGTCGAGATCGCGGCCCGAGCGCTCGAAGCCGGCCTTCCAGTCGCGCAGGTGGCGGTCCACCCACAGCCGGCCCTTCTCGCGATCGCGCCGCTGCAGGGCGTCGAGGATGTGCTCGTGGGCCTCGATCAGGCGCGGGATGCCGGCCGGATTGCTGACGATGATCATCGCCGTCGTCGGCCGCACCAGCATGCTGGAGGGTTCCTTGGCGAGCATCAGGACGCGGTTGTGCGCGGCCGAGGTGATCAGCTTGTGGAACTGCGCGTCGAGCTCAGCCACGGCGGCAGCATCGCGGCGCGCCTCGCGCGTGGCCGCCACGTTGGCGGCGAGCGCCGCCAGGTCCTCCTCGGTCGCGTTGTCCATGGCCTGGTCGACGGCGGCGGGCTCGAGCGCGCGCGAGGTGTGCCACAGCTCGCGGAACGTCACCTGCTGCAGGATCAGCGCGCGCGTCATGCGCGTGGCGAGCCGGTGATAGTGGGGCGTCGCAACCGACAGGCGGCGGCTCGGCTCGCGCGCGACGAGACCCGACTGCTCGAGCAGCCGGATGCCCTCGCGGACGGTCGAGCGGTTGACGCCGAACTG
>DATFCC010000016.1:0-6421 GCA_035253505.1 Hyphomicrobiaceae bacterium | reverse complement strand
CTCGTCGAGTGGGCGGGCTGGCCGGCCGTGTTCTGGGCCCGTGCGCCGATCGTGCTGGCGGCGCTGGCGCTGTCGTGGCTGATACCGCCAGGCGGGGTGCAGGGTTCCATCCGCGGTTTCGACGCGGCCGGTGCCGGGTTGCTGGTGATCTGGATGAGCGCCCTGCTCCTTGCGTTCGCCGTCGATGTTGCACAAGTGGGGGTCTCCTCGCTCGTCGCACTGGCTTTGTTGGCGGCGCTGGCGTTCGTTGCGTTCGTCGTCCACGAGCTTCGACATCCCCAGCCTCTGATCAGGCTGGCACTTTTCCGTGATGCCCAGTTCGCCGTCATGAATGCGGCCAGCATCGGCGTGAACCTGGCTGCGTTCGCCGTCCTGCTGCTGGTGCCCTACTATCTGCTGCGCGTGGCGGCCCTCGACGTGACGGCGGGCGGCACCATATTGGCCGCCGGGGCAGCCGGAACGATCCTCGGCTCCTGGATCGCCGGCAGGGCGGTTGCACGGGTGGGAATACGCCTGCTGGCTTTGGCCGGTGTGGCGCTGAGCCTTGCCGGTCTATCCGTCGTCTCGGGCTGGGAGCCGGCGACGCCGCTTGCGGTGCTGATCGCGTCGCTCGTCGTGCAGGGGATTGGCGTGGGCCTGTTCCAGGTCGCCTATGCCGATCTGGTGCTGGCGACGCTGCCCGTCGCAGACAGGGGCATCGCCGGCAGCCTCACGATGGTCACGCGCACGATCGGTGTCGTCGGCGGCGCGACTGCCCTGTCGGCCGCCTTTCGCCATTTCGAGGGCGCGTCCTTGGCGGCCGGAGCCCCGCCGGCGCAGGCGTTCCTCTCCGGCTTCCAGAGCACCTTCATCTGCGCGGCAGCCTGCACCGCGCTTTGCTTCGCCATCGCCGCCGTGCGTCGCCGAACGGCGCGCTGAGGAAGCGACGCTCCCGGCTTATGCGCCGTCAGGCCTTGGCGTCGAGCAGCTCGCGCGACCGGTGGCTCTCGATGAACTGGCAACCCTCGGCGGTTGCGCTCCAGCCGGACGCGGCATCGTATTTGACGAAGCCTGCATCCTGCAGCTCGCGAACCATCGATTGTACGCTTGGCGCGATATCGCGGCTCGGCCGGACGGCAAGCGAGCGCAGAAGCGCCAACTTCTCGTACGTCATGTCGGATCCCCCTCACCTCAATGAGGGGCGTGTAGACCCGTCATGACCGGTCGGCCACTCACATATTGTAAATAGTTGTTGCTCTGGCGAGCGCGAGCTTGGCCCTATCCCGGATGTCATCCGCGCAATAGGCGATTTGCTGCCTCCGGACTGATCTTGCCGTCGGCAAGGTCGGCCTCGATTTGTTGTGGATCGCGCCCCAGCGGATCGCCGTAGCCGGCTCCCCCTGCCGTCTCGAACACCACGCGGTCCCCCGCCATGAGCGTCGTGACGAGCTTGGAGGGCACCGTCTCGAGCGTGCCGTCCGCACGGTGGATGGTGGTGCGGGCCATGGCGCCGTCGCTGCCCCCGGCGCGACCCTTGGGTGCGATGAAATGGCGCTCGCCGCGATGGGTGAAGCGCACTTCGCCGTGAAGGATCTCGTATTCGCGCACGGTGCCGAGGCCGCCCCGATGCGTGCCGGCGCCGCCCGAATCGCGCCGCAGCCCGACGCGGTTGACGCGGATCGGCGCATCCAGCTCCAGCGCTTCGGCGGGGAGGTTCATGCAGTTGGTGGCGTCCGTCTCGATCACATCGACGCCATCCTTGGCCGAGCTGGCGCCGGAGCCGCCCGCCACCAGCTCGCCCGTGACATAGCGTGACCCGTCGGGGCGCGTGCCGCCGAAGGCCAGCACGAGCAGCTCCCCGCTGCTGTCGGCCGGCACGCGGCCGGGCACGGCTTGCGCGAACGCGGCCAGGATCGTGCCGCTGACGCGCTTGATGGTGGCCGTGCGCGAGTTCACGGGCGCCGGCTCCTTCGGGTTGACGATGGAGCCTTCCGGCAGGTTGAGGCTGATGGGGCGGAAACAGCCGCCGTTGGTGGGGATGGTGGGGTCGGTGATGGCGCGCACCACATAGCATGCGGCCGCCAGGCTGCCCGAGGGAACCACGTTGAAGGGGCCGCGCACCTGAGGGCTGGAGCCGGTGAAATCGACCGACATGGCGCCGTCCTCCACCGTCACCGCCACCTCGATGCGGATGCGCTTGTCGAGCTCGATGCCGTCGTTGTCCAGGAAATCGACGGCGCGATAGGTGCCGTTCGGGATGGCGCGCAAGGCTTCGCGCGTCATCGCCTCGGAGCGGTCGAGCAACTCGCCGAAAATGGCAGTCAGATGGTTGTCGCCGTAGGCCTCCGCCAATGCCGAAAGGCGGCGCGTGCCGACCGAGCAGGCGGCGACCTGCGCCATCAGGTCGCCTTCGAAGGTATCGGGGATGCGCACGTTGCGGCGCAGGATCTTGAGCAGCGTGTCGTTGAACCGGTCGCCCTCGCGCAGCTTGAGGGCCGGCAGGCGGATGCCTTCCTGGAATACCTCGGTGGCGTTGGTGGGCACCGAGCCCGGTGCCATGCCGCCCACGTCCTGGTGGTGAGTCATGGTGGCGGCGAAGGCCAGCGGCCGGCCGCGCGCAAACACGGGCATGACGACGGCGATATCAGGAAGATGCGTGCCGCCCAGGTAGGGGTCGTTCATGCAGTAGATGTCGCCCTCGCGCATGCCTTCGAGCGGGAACTCGGCGAGGATGCGGGCCACGCAGGGGATGAGCGTGGCGAGATGGATGGGGATCGCCACCGCCTGGGCCAGGGTCTCGCCCTGCAGCGTGAAGAGGGAGGCGGAGGCGTCCAGGCCTTCCTTGACGATCGGCGAGAAAGAGCTCTTGAGCAGCGTGAGCTCCATCTCGTTGGCAATGCCGTCGAGCTTGTTGCGGACGACTTCGACCGTGATCGGATCGAGCGTGTGGCCCGAGGTAGCGTGCTGCATCGTTTCCCTTGGCTCCTTCACGTGGCAACGCGCTCGAGGGTCAGGTTTCCGGTGTCGTCCACGCTGCAACGCCACCCCGGCGACAACAGCGTGGTGGTGTCGTCCTGCTCGATGATGGCAGGGCCGGCGAAAGTATCGCCGGGCTTCAGCGCGGCACGATCGTAGAAAGCGGACTCGACGGGATCATTGTGTTCCTGCAGCAGGATGTGCTGCGTGCGGCGGAAGGCGGGCCCCGGCGAAGGCCGCCACGCCTCCTGGTCCGGCTCGGATGGGGCGACGCTGTGCACCGTGCGCAGGTTGACCAGCCGGATGGGCGACTTCGGGGCGTAGCCGTACGTGCGGTCATGCGCGGCGTAGAAGGCGATGGTCAGCGCGTCGAGAGGATCAGGCGCGGCCGGCTCGAAGGGGACTTCCAGGTGATAGGCCTGGCCGGCGTAGCAAACGTCGGCGAAGTAGCGGCGCGTGACGGCGGCGCCGTCCACGCGCTCCCGCGCCATCAGGGCGTCGCACTTCGCGTCGAGCTCGCGCAGCAAGGTCCGTACCTCGCCGAGGTCGGCGGCCTCGACGGCGCGTGGAAGGGCGGAGGAAACTTCGTGTTCGACGGGCGCTGATAAAAGCCCCACGGCGGACAGCACACCCGGCAGGCGCGGCACGAGGATGCGGCCTATTCCCAGCTCCTCGGCCAGCGGGCAGGCATGGAGCGCCCCGCCGCCGCCGAGCGGAAGCAGCGTGAAGCGGCGCGGGTCGTGACCCTGGCGAATGGACACGAAGCGGATGCCTTCGGCGATCTGGGCGTTCAGGATGCGATGGATACCGAGTGCGGCCTGCTCCACGGTCATGCCGAGCGGGCCTGCGATCACACGCTCGATCGCCTCCCGGCTCAGCCGGGGATCGAGTTTCAGGCGGCCGCCGGCAAACCGCTCGGGGTCCAGGTAGCCGAGCACCACGGAGGCGTCGGTGACGGTCGGCTCCGTGCCGCCATGGCCGTAGCAGGCCGGGCCCGGTTCCGAACCCGCCGAATGCGGGCCGACCCGCAGCCCCCTGGCGGCATCGAGCCAGGCGACCGAGCCGCCGCCGGCGCCGATGGAGTTGACGTCCACCATGCTGGTGCGGACCGGATAGCCGTCGATGAGACCTTCCGGGCGAAGGACGGGAATGCCGTTCTCGATGAGGGCGATGTCGCACGAGGTACCGCCGATATCGACCGTGATGAGGTTGCGGCAGGCCGCGGCCTCGCCCGCCATCCTGGCCCCGATGACGCCGGCCGCCGGCCCCGAGAGGAAAAGGCGCACGGGACGCAGCCGCGCCGTTGCCGATCCGGAGATGCCGCCGCGCGACTGCATGATCTGCAGGGGCGCCGGGACACGTGCCTTGGCGAGGCCGCCGTCGAGGTTGGCCAGATAGCGGTCGACGATCGGCTTCACATAGGCGTCGAAAGCCGTGACGACGGTGCGCTCGTACTCGCGGAAGGCCGGATCGACCTCGCAGGAGAGGGATACGAAAACATCCGGATGACGGGCGGCGATGATGTCGCGGGCACGGCGCTCGTGCGCATCGTTGAGAAAGGAGAAGAGGAAGACCACCGCAATGGCGCGCGCGCCGGCGGCAACCAGCTCGTCGGCGGCCAAGGCAACGGCCTCCTCGTCCAGCGTGCGCAGCACTTCCCCCGAAGGCCCCACGCGCTCCGGGATCTCGCGGCGGAAACGGCCAGGGGCAAGGAACGTCGGCGTCTCGGGGTCGAGCGCCAGATCGTACATCTGGTGGCGCATCTGCCGGCCGACCTCCAGCACATCGCGGAAGCCATGCGTGGTGATGAGCCCGACCGCGGCCCCCTTGCGCTCCAGCACGGCGTTGGTAGCAACGGTGGTCCCATGCACGAAGCGGGCGACATGCTGCGGCGCCATGCCCCAGTCGGCCTCGATGCGCCGCAGCGCCTGCAGCACGGCGATGCTGGGATCGGCGCGGGTGCTGGGGATCTTCATGATGCGGGTCGGCAAACCCGGGCGGCGGACCACCACGTCGGTGAACGTGCCGCCGATATCGACACCGATCGCGATGTCGCCCGTCTTTGCCTGTAACCCCGTCACCGTCCGCTCCGCGCTTTTCGTCCGGCGGGATTGTTGGACGCGCCCGCCGCTACACGCAAGTCATCCCTGACATGCCGCGGTGCGGGCCGCAGGCCCCTTTCCGCCGGTGCCCGGTCAGCGGGCAGGACGGGCGCAAATGAGGCTTGTCCCTGCGCAGGAAAAGGCGCCACAATACGGGCCCATCGGACGATGCGGCGCCCCAATGATCGAAGGGAGACCCCTATGCGCGACCGTCAGCGCGGCATGACTTTCGAAGTTTCCCGTCGCGAGCTGATCTCTCATGGCGGCGCGGCCATCGTCGCGGCGACGGGGCTCGGCATCTGCGGTCCGGCGCACGCGGCCGCAACGCGCTTCGTGTTCGCCAATGAGAGCGATTACGACACGGTCGATCCGCATGCGGCCTTCGACGTCGGCCGCGTCGCCGTGCGTCTCAACATCTACGACGGCTTGATGCGCTGGCAGAAGAATCCGGCCGTCCTCGAGCCCTGGGTGGCCGAGAGCCACACCATCTCGCCCGACGGCTTGCGCTACACCTTCAAGATGCGCAAGGGCGTCAAGTTCCACGACGGCAGCGAAATGAAAGCGCAGGATGTCGTCTACTCGCTCGACCGCATCCTAGCGGTCGGCAAGGGCGCCGCCTCGCTCTTCAAGACCATGGTCGACGCCGGTGCCGCCAAGGCGGTGGATGACTACACGGTGGAATTCACGCTGAAGAAGCCATCGGCCATCTTCCTGTCCATCGTGCCCGAGATCCACATCGTCAATGCGGGCCTCGTGAAGAAGAACGAGACCGGCGGGGACTGGGGCCAGGCGTGGCTGTCGAAGAATTCGGCGGGGTCGGGCGCCTACAAGCTGGCCCAGTTCGACCCGGCCATCGGCTTTGTCGCCGACCGGTTCCCGGACCACTTCAAGGGGTGGGGACCGAAGTGGATCGACACCATCGAGTTCCGCGCCGTGAAGGACACCAACACGCGCGTGCTTGGCCTCATGCGCGGCGACTTCCAGGGCATCGGTGGATACCTGCAGACCGACCAGCTCAACCGCATCAAGAGCAACGGCAATGCGCAGGTGCTGGATGCGGAATCGATGCGCGTCATGATGGCCCAATTCAACGTGACGCGGGCCCCCTTCACCGACATCCACGTGCGTCGCGGCATCAACTACGCCTTCGACTACGACGGCTTCAACAAGGACATCCTCGGCGGCCTCGTCGAACGCAATCCCACCCCGCTGCCCAACACCATCTGGGGCGTGCCGAAGGACGTGAAGGGCTACGAGTTCAGCATCGAGAAGGCCAAGGCGGAGTTCGCCAAGGCCGGCGCCAAGATCGACAAGCCCATCGAGCTCGCGTTCCTTACGGGCTTCCAGCAGTCCGAGCAGGCGGC
>DATFCC010000015.1:0-6547 GCA_035253505.1 Hyphomicrobiaceae bacterium | reverse complement strand
ACTGATGTTGCTGCTGGCGCATTTGCGCAAGCCGACGCCCGCGCGCCGCGCCTCATAGACTGACAACGAGGGCTGGCGAAGGGGGCAGATCCCTCGCGCACGCCTGTCCGGAAGATTCGGGGGCGGAGGCGAGGGTGATCCCCTCCCCCTTTGTCGTGTTTCACGTGAAACATTGGGCGATAGCGGTAGGGCCTTCCGATCCGGGTCGAGACGGCGTTCCGGCCCTCCGCGCCGGGCCGTTTACCCCTTATCCCCCGCGCCCCGCGATCCGGTATGGTGGCGGGCATGGCGAGCGATTCGCGCACCGTCGGCCTCCTGCCCCCGATCCGTGGGCCCCACGACTTCGCCAGCGCCTTCGACGTTTCACGTGAAACATTGGGCCGGCTGGAAACCTATGCCGCCCTGCTTGCCCAGTGGCAGAAAGCGGTCAACCTGGTGGCTCCCGCCACGCTGGGCGAGGTCTGGGGGCGGCATTTCGCCGACTCCGCCCAGCTCGCGGGCCTCGCCCCCGGCGCCCGGACCTGGGTGGACCTCGGCTCGGGTGCCGGCTTTCCGGGGCTGGTCGTGGCCATGTTGATGGCCGGGACCGAGCCAAGGGGGTCAGACCCCTCGCCTACGATCGTGCTGAAGTCGGGAAACGCCGGCGCGAGGGGTCTGACCCCCTTTCCGGCCTCTGCGCAAGGAGACTTGACACCACCGCGCGTCACTCTCGTCGAGAGCAATGCCCGCAAGTGCGCCTTCCTGCGTGAGGTGGTCCGCCGAACAGCCCTGGAGCCGGGTGTCGCTGTGGATATCCTGTCGACAAGGATCGAAACGGCGGCGACTCAAGCTAGGCTGCACGGGCCAGGCGTGGTTTCGGCGCGTGCATTGGCGCCGCTCGACAAGTTGCTCGCCCTTGCGGCCCCTTTGTTCACGTCAGCCACCGTCGGTCTGTTCATGAAGGGGCGCGGCTTGGCCGCGGAGCTGGAAGCTGCCCAACGCCAGTGGAATTTCCATGCCGAGCTGGCCCCGAGCCGTACGGACCGGGACGGCCGCATCCTCGTCATCCGCAACCTGCAACCCAAGAATGAAGGATTGAACCCGTGAGCCGCGCACCCGCATCGATCCTGCGCGTCCTGGCCATCGCCAACCAGAAGGGGGGCGTGGGCAAGACCACCACCGCCATCAACCTGGGCACGGCGCTGGCCGCCATCGGCGAGAAGGTGCTGATCCTGGACCTCGACCCGCAGGGCAACGCCTCGACCGGCGTCGGCATTGCCGAGGACGCCCGCCCCGTCACCACCTTCGACGTCCTGGCCGGAAAAAGCGCGGTGGCGGCAGCCGCCCGTCCCACCCTGGTGCCGAACCTGAGCATCGTGCCCGCCAATACGGACCTGGTGGGGCTCGAGTCGCAGCTCATGAGCCACCCCAACCGCAATTTCCGCCTGCGCGACGCGGTGGGCGCCCTGATCGCCGAGCAGAAGGCGAAGCCCGGCGACGTGCCCTACGGCTACGTGCTGATCGATTGCCCGCCCTCGCTCAACCTGCTGACGCTCAACGCCCTGGTGGCGGCGCATGCCGTCCTGGTGCCGGTCCAGTGCGAGTTTTTCGCGCTCGAAGGGATCGCCCAGCTCAAGCAGACCATCGATCAGATCAAGGCCACCCTCAACCCGGCGCTCGACATCCAGGGCGTGGTGCTGACCATGCACGATGCCCGCACCTCGCTCTCCAAGGAGGTGGCCGCCGACGTGCGCGCCTTCTTCGGCCCCAAGGTCTACGAGACCATGATCCCGCGCAACGTGCGGGTGGCCGAAGCGCCGTCCGCCGGCAAGCCGATCATGCTCTACGACTACGATTCGCCGGGCAGCCAGGCCTACATCAAGCTCGCCACCGAGATCATCGAGCGCGAGCGGCGGCTGCGGGCGGCGTAGGTATCCCATGTCTGACACCTTGAGGAACTGGGGAACTCCCATGCCGATACCGCTGCAAAAAGGCCGATTGGGCCGCGGGCTTGCCTCGCTGATCGGCGAGACGCCGCAGGCCGAGACGCGCCTGCCGGTGCATGGCGAGCAGCGCCTGCTGTCGATCGACCAGCTCCACCCGAGCGGCCACAACCCGCGCAAGACGTTCGGCGACATCGAGCTCATCGAGCTTGCCGACTCCATCCGCCAGAAGGGTCTCCTCCAGCCCATCATCGCCCGCCCCGACCGCCAGCGGGGCGGCTTCGAGATCGTGGCCGGCGAGCGCCGCTGGCGCGCCGCGCAGAAGGCCGGCGTGCACACCGTGCCGGTCATCGTGCGCGATCTCACCGACCAGGAGGCCGCCGAGTTCGCGCTGATCGAGAACGTGCAGCGCACCGACCTCAATCCGATCGAGGAGGCGATCGGCTACAGCGAGCTGATCGAGAAGTTCGGCTACACGCAGGAGCAGGTGGCCGAGGTGATCGGCAAGAGCCGCAGCCATCTCGCCAACACCATGCGCCTGCTCAAGCTGCCGGCGTCCGTGCAGGCGCTGCTGCAGGACGGGCGGCTCACGTCGGGGCATGCGCGCGCCCTGGTCGGCCGCGACGATGCCGAGGCCCTGGCGCGCCGCATCGTCGAGGAGGACCTCAACGTGCGCGCGGTAGAGGCCCTGGTGCAGGACGAGGCGCGGGGCGAGGGCGGCGCCGCCAGGCCGGGCCGCCAGGCCGGTGCGGAGCAGAAGGATGCGGACGCCCGCGCCTTCGAGAAGGACCTGTCCGACTCGCTGGGCCTCAAGGTGGAGATCAAGCCGGGCGAGGGCGAGAGCGGCACGCTCAGCATCAGGTACGGCAACTTCGACCAGCTCGACTACATCCGCAACCGCCTGATCGGCCGCTCCAACGGTTAACCGGGCGAAGGCAGCGACCCTTCTCCAAGGGTCAGACCCCTCGCGCCGCCGTCGAGTTTCATCACCGCCGTTGCAGGCGAGGGGTCTGACCCCTTGTATCTCGCGCGAAATCGCCGCGGCCGGCCTTGACGTCCGTTCCGGCCCGTTGTTGGAGTGGTCAGCCTACGAGCTCCGGCCCGCCAGGATGCGACCGATGAATGACGACGTGCTGCAGCGGCTGGCGGCGCTGATCAGCTCCCGCCGCAGCGAAAGTGCCAGCAAATCCTACACGCGCGAGCTGCTCGACGGCGGGCCCGAGCGCTGCGCCCGGAAGCTCGGCGAGGAAGCCACGGAGACGATCATTGCCGCGCTCGCGCAGGACGGGCGCGCGCTCACCCGCGAGGCTGCCGACCTCGTCTACCACCTGCTCGTGCTGCTCGAGAGCAGGCGCGTGCCTTTGAGCGACGTGCTCGACGAGCTTGCCTCGCGCGTGGGCACGTCCGGCCTCGCCGAGAAGGCCGCCCGCGAGAAGCACGCGCAATGAACACCGTCGACCGCCCCGCATCTCCGGAGCCCGCGGCTGCGTCGGGGCCATCGACCCGCTCCCAGCTCCAGTTCTCGCCCTATCGCGTGTTCGGCCGCGAGGAGTGGGCGAAGCTGCGCGCCGATACGCCGATGACGCTGGCGCCGCGCGAGCTCGAGCAGCTCTCCGGTCTGATCGAGGAGCTGTCGACGACGGAGGTGGAGCAGATCTACCTGCCCATGTCGCGCCTGCTCAACCTGCACGTGGCCGGGGCGCAGGAGCTGCACGCGGTGACGAGCCGCTTTCTCGGCCGCCGCGACGGCCGTGTGCCCTACATCCTCGGCATCGGCGGATCGGTGGCCGTCGGCAAGAGCACCACGGCCCGCGTGCTGCGGGCGCTGCTGGCCCGCTGGCCGGACCATCCGCGCGTCGACCTCATCACCACTGACGGCTTCCTCTATCCCAACGCAGAGCTCGAGCGGCGCGGCCTCATGGAGCGCAAGGGCTTCCCCGAGAGCTTCGACACGGCCCGCCTCCTCAACTTCCTGCACGAGGTGAAGTCCGGCCGCTCGAACGTGGCGGCACCCGTCTACTCGCATTTCCACTACGACATCATCCCGGGGCAGATGACGGTCATCGACCGGCCCGACGTGCTGATCGTGGAAGGCCTCAACGTGCTGCAGCCGGCGCGCATGCCGAAAGGAGGCGAGGCGATCCCGTTCGTGTCCGACTTCTTCAACTTCTCCATCTTCATGGACGCCGACGCCAAGCTGATCGAGGAATGGTACGTGACCCGCTTCATGCGCCTGCGCCACACCGCCTTCCGCGATCCGGCGGCCTACTTCCACCGCTACGCGCTCCTGTCGCCCGACGAGGCGCGCGCCAAGGCGTTGGAGATCTGGCACTCCATCAACGAGAAGAATCTCAACGAGAACATCCTGCCGACGCGCCAGCGTGCACGGCTCATCCTGCGCAAGGGCCCCGACCACCGGATCGAAAGCGTCGCCCTGCGGCGCATCTGATGGAGGCGTCAGTAGGGCGCGACAGGCGATAGCCGTATTGCGCCGCGGTCACCCGGTTCGGCGCAATACGCTTTGCTATTGCGCCCTACGACGACAATCCCTTTGCTCGCGCCAGCTCGCGCAGGGACACCGCGGGGCGGGCGCCGACGTGGGAGATGATCTCGGCGGCAGCGAGGCTGCCGAGCCGGCCCGCGGTTTCCAGATCGCGACCCGTGGCGATGCCGTAGAGAAAGCCGGCCGCGTAGAGATCGCCGGCGCCGGTCGTGTCCACCACCTCGGCGATGGGGACCGCCGGAATGACAACCGACTTGCCGCCTCCGAGGATGACGCTGCCTTTCTCCGAGCGCGTCAGCGCGGCCAGCCTCGTCTCGGCCTGCACTTGTCGCGCGGCGTCCTCGAAGTTGCCCGTCTGGTAGAGGGAAAGGGCCTCGGCCTCGTTGGCGAACAGGATATCAACCGCGTTGCGCACGAGGTCGCGGAAGTCGGCACGGTGGCGATCGACGCAGAACGGGTCGGAGAGCGACAGCGCCACCTGCCGCCCTGCCTTTGCCGCGATGCTCGCTGCCCGGCGGAAGGCGGCCTTGGCCTCGGGCCGGTCGAACAGGTAGCCCTCGAGATAGACGATGCGCGCCGAGGCGATCAGCTCCGCGTCGACCTCGCCGCCGCCGAGCTGCGGGCTGACACCGAGGAACGTGTTCATGGTGCGCTGGCCATCGGGGGTCACCAGGATGAGCGAGCGCGCCGTCGGCTCGCCGCCTTTCGCTGCGGCTGGCGTTGCGAACGTCACCCCCGCAGTGCGGATGTCGTGGGCGAAGATGCGGCCGAACTCGTCGTCGGCCACCTTGCCGATGAAGCCGGCCTTGCCGCCGAACGAAGCGACGCCGACGGCCGTGTTGGCCACCGAGCCGCCGGAGATCTCCACCCCTGGCCCCATCGCGGCGTAGAGCGAGGTGACCGTTGCCGCATCGACGAGCTGCATGCTGCCCTTGATGCGGCCGTGCCGGTCGAGGAAGGCGTCGTCGCAGCGGCCGATGATATCGACGATGGCATTGCCGATGCCGACGACGTCGTGTTCCTGCATGCTCGGAGCCCTCTTCGCGCGCGCAACTATAGGGGGGCATCTCGATCGGGTCGAGTTGTTGAAGGGGTCAGACCCCTCGCCTCAACGCATGTGTCGAGACTCACCGACGGCGCGAGGGGTCTGACCCCTTTGCGGCGCCTTTGTTCGCCGAGCACGAGACCGCCTGCCTCTGTCATCATGCCGGTCGCGGCGGCTGGCGCTCGCCGATCTGCGCTATGTCGAGCAGCAGGTTCTCCGCCAGCGCACCTTCCAGGGCGTTGCTGAGGCGCGCAGCTTTGGCCGCCTCGGCGATGCGTGCGAGCGCGGCAGCGAGTTGCGTGAGAGTCCATGCGCGGCACTGCTGCTCCAGTGCGTCGCGCTGCTTGAAGTGGGGCTGCGGTCGCAGGGAGCGAATCACGTCCTCCATCGAGCGGCCTGCATCGAGCATGCCGCGCATGCGATGCAGGCGCAGGAAATGGCGCTGCAGAGCGACGATCACCGATTGCGAGCTCTCGCCAGCCGCGATCGAGCGATCGTATTCGGAAAGCGCCGCCGCCGTCCGCCGGGCCCCCGCCGCCATGACGATGCGGTCCAGCGCCTGCTCGGCCGCATCGCCGACGGCGGCCTCCACGTCGCTCTCCTCGATCACGGTCTTGCCGTGCGCATAGAGGGCGAGCTTGTCGATCTCCGCCCGCGACAGCGCGCGGTCGGCACCGAGTCGCGCCAGCAGGAGCCGCTTGGCGTCCGGGGTGATCTGCAGCCCGCTCGCGGAGAGCACTTCGCGCACGATGGCCTCCAGATCGCGCGCCTCGTCGGGGAAGCAGGCTACGGCTGCTGCAGCCGAAGACTTCTCGAACAGCGTGCGCAGGGCATCGTCGGGGCGCAGGTTGCCTGCCTCCACGATCAGCGCGCCCTGCAGATCGCCGCCCTCCACGAGCGGCTTGAGGTGGGCTGCCGTCACGCGCCGCCCGGCGATGGCACGCACGATCTTGCGCCCACCGAACATCGGCATGGTCTGCAGTTCGACCGCAATGCGCGCGGGATCCTCCTCGAGGCTCGTGTCGTCCAGGCGCAGGATCTCGCCGGGCGGATCATCCTTGTCGGCGAGACGCTTCG
>DATFCC010000014.1:0-3025 GCA_035253505.1 Hyphomicrobiaceae bacterium | reverse complement strand
AAGGTGGGGCCGATCATCTGCCCCGTGGCGAAGCTGGCCGTCATCAGGCCCATGGCGCGCTGGGCAGAAGGTGGGGCCGATCATCTGCCCCGTGGCGAAGCTGGCCGTCATCAGGCCCATGGCGCGCTGGGCGTCGCCTGGTGACGCCTGGCGCGCGGCCATCAGTCCGAGCGCCGTGATGCCCATGAAGGTGCCGCCCAGCAGGACGGCGGAGACGAAGACGCCCGCGGCGGTGAGCCACTCGACGCTGGCCGCCACGCCGACGGCCTCGGCCGCGCACGCGATCGCGAGCCCCGCTGTCAGGCCGAGTCGCGAGCCGATCCATGTCCACAGCGCCACCGAGGGCACGGCCGCGCAGCCGACAACGATCCATACCCACGGCTCGAGCTCACGCAGCTCCGGCGCCGTGCGCACGATGGAGATGAGGAAGGTGGCGGTGATGATGTAGCCGAACCCGAACAGGCCATAGGCCAGGATGATGTAGCCGAGGCCGCCCGCTTCGCGGGACGTCGATGCGGGGGCCGCCTTGGCAGCGGCCGCGGCAGGCTCGGGGCCGTCCTCGGGCACCAGGAGGGCGACGCCGGCGGCCGCGGCAAGCCCGATGGCGCCCGCTACCAGCCACGCCGCTTGCCAGCCCGCCCCCGACGCATCGAGCGCCGACACCACGACGGCCGACACGGCGATGCCGGTGCCGACGCCTGCGAAGTGGACCGCCGACAGGTTGCTGCCGGTCCGCGCCAGACGTTCCAGCACCAAGCTCGAGGCGAGCACGATGACGAAGGCGCTGGCAACGCCCCCGAGCAGGCGCAGCCCCATGTGCATGAAGAGGGAATGGGTGAGGCCCATGCCGGCCGTGGTGGCGCCGCTGGCGGCGAGCGCCGCGAGCAGCCACCGGCGCCGGCTGCCGGGCGCGATCGGCCGTGCGGCCCACAAGGCGCCCGCCAGATAGCCGACGAGGTTGGCCGAAGCGACGAGGCCGGCGTCGGTCTTGCTCCACCCCAAAGCCTCGCTCATGGGGGGTAGGATGGGCGTGTAGGCGAACCGGCCGATGCCCAGTGCCGTGGCCATCGCCAGCAGGCCGCCGAGGGCGAGCCTGAGCGCAGCGTGGGGACGCGGGATCGTGGTCGGTGCCGGCGGCATGGCGGCGCACGCTATGCCACGCAACGCCTGGCGCATAACGTTTTGATCGGATCGCTGCTATCTCAGGAAACGATAGCGGCAGTAGTGCCGGTGCGAGGCTGTCCGAGCTCCGGCCGCGCCAGGCCGAGAAAGGCGCCGAGCGCACTCGATGCATAGCCGTCGCGGCGGCGCACGAAGACGGTCTCGACCATGCCCTCGCCTGCCGGCAGCGCATGCATGGCGAGGCGGCCCTCGCGCCAGACCGGGCCTACCAGTGCCTTGGGCAGCAGGGTCACGCCGAGGCCGGCGCTGACGCAGCCGATGATCGCTTCCAGCGTGCCGAACTCCATGTGGCGCACGTTGACGATGCCGCGCCGCGCCAGGATCGCTTCGAGCTGCAGGCGATAGGAGCAGCCTGCCCTGAGCACGACGATGCGAAAGCCGGCCTGGCGGGCAAGCGCCTCGAAATCGGTGATGGTGGCGGCCGTCAACATCACCAGCTCCTCGCGGAAGAACGGCTCCACGTCGAGCTCGGGATGCGCGACCGGACCGCACACGAAGGCCCCTTCGAGCCGGTGGCCCAGCACCCATTCGATGAGCTCGCACGAGGTGCCGGTCCGCAGCGACAGGTCGACGGCGGGATAGGCAGCAGCGAAACGCGAGAGAAGGGGCGTCAAATGCAGCGCTGCCGTGGTCTCCAGCGAGCCGACCACGAGCTGCCCGCCCGGTGTGCCGTCATCCAGCGCCGCACGCCGGGCGTCGTCGAGGACGCTGGCGACGCGCAGCGCATAGGGCAGCAGCCTGCGCCCGGAATCGGTAAGCGTGACGCCGCGGTTTGTGCGTGCGAACAGCTTGACGCCAAGCTCGTCCTCCAGCGCCCTGATGCGCGCCGTGACGTTGGACTGCACGGTGTTGAGCTCGGCGGCGGCCTTGTTCATGCCGCCGAGCCGCGCCACCGCCTCGAAGAACCTCAGATCGCCCGCGTCCATGGTGCCCGCTACTGCATGTGCTGCCCGCCATTGATGGCGATATTGGCCCCGGTGACGAAGGCCGCCTCCTCCGAGCAGAGGTAGATGATGAGGCCCGCCACCTCCGCCGGCTTGCCGAGCCGCGCGACCGGGATCTGCGGCAGGATCTTGCTGTCGAGCACCTCCTTGGGGATGGCCGTGACCATCTTGGTGCCGATGTAGCCGGGCGAGATGGTGTTGACTGTCACGCCCTTGCGCGCCGACTCCAGTGCCAGCGACTTGGTGAAGCCGTGCATGCCGGCCTTGGCCGCGGCGTAGTTGGTCTGCCCGAACGCCCCCTTCGACCCGTTCACCGACGAGACGTTGATGATGCGGCCCCAGCCGCGGTCCATCATGCCGTCATAGACCTGCTTGGTCATGTTGAACACCGAATCGAGGTTGGCCCGCATCACCGCGTCCCAGTCGGCCTTGCCCATCTTGCGGAAGGTCATGTCCTTGGTGATGCCGGCGTTGTTGACGAGGATGTCGACCGGCCCGACCTCGGCCGCCACCTTGCTCACACATGCCCTGCTCGACTCGAAATCGGTCACGTCGCAGGGATAGGCAGCGAACTGGAAGCCCTTCTCCTGCATGTCCGCCAGCCAGCTTGTCGACGTCTTGTTCGATGGCGAGTAGGTGACGGCGACCCGGTAGCCGGCGGTCGCCATCTTCGTGCTGATGGTCTCACCGAGGCCGCCCATGCCGCCGGTGATGAGTGCCACTCTCTGGGTCATGTCCTCCTCCTGCGACGTCTTCTTGATGTGCGCCCGCGCCGGCATGGCCACAGGCAAGCGGTGCAGCCCGCCGCAGTCGGAAACGCCATGCCATGCATGATGGCGACCGCGGCCGACAGGCGCTATTGAGAACCATAACCACCGACCGGGCAAGGAGGAGGCGAC
>DATFCC010000013.1:0-2580 GCA_035253505.1 Hyphomicrobiaceae bacterium | reverse complement strand
CGGGATCGAGCTCCATCGACCAATCGAGCCGCTCGCTCGCATCCCACTGCTGCTTCTTGCCCTTTTCATAGAGCTCCAGCAGGGAGTCCGAACCGTCCTCGTATTCCCAGTTGAAGGCGATCTCGGTCGCGCCGTCGAACTTCCAGCCGGTGGTCTCGACGGGCAGCGAATAGATACGCTGGGTCGACATTTTTACGGTTGCAGCCGATAGCCGCCGCGATCCGTGATCAGGATCGTGGCGTTGGTCGGATCCTTCTCGATCTTCTGGCGCAGGCGGTAGATGTGCGTCTCGAGCGTGTGCGTGGTGACGCCGGCGTTGTAGCCCCACACCTCGTTCAACAGCACGTCGCGCGCCACCGGCCGGTCGCCGGCGCGGAACAGGTACTTGAGGATCGACGCTTCCTTGTCGGTCAGGCGGACCTTCTTCTTGCCGCCCTTCTCCTGCAGCATCTTGCCGGCGGGATGGAACTCGTACGGCCCGATCGTCATCACCGCGTCCTCGCTGCGCTCGTGCTGGCGCAAGTGGGCGCGCAGGCGGGCGAGCAGCACGTTGATGCGGAACGGCTTGGTGACGTAGTCGTTGGCGCCGGACTCGAGGCCGAGGATCGTGTCGGCATCGGAATCGGCGGCGGTCAGCATGATCACCGGTGCGCGCACGCCTTGCCGGCGCATCAGCTTGCACAACTCCCTTCCGTCCATGTCGGGCAGGCCGATGTCGAGCAGCACGGCGTCGTAGTGCGCCTGCTTGGCCTTATCCAGCCCTTCGGCGGCCGTGCCGACCTGGATGGTCGTGAAGCCGTCATAGAGATCGAGTTGCTCGGCCAGCACCGTACGCAAGGCCTGATCGTCGTCGACCAGGAGGATCTTCTTGCCGCGATGGTTGCCGGTCATGCCGCTGCCTGATGCGTCCATGGTTTCAGTCTATCCGGTACGCTCGCCCTGCAAAAGCGGTTCACTTTCAACCAGTTGCGATTGGCAACCAGATGGCCCGCCCCTTGCCTCCCCTATATAAGGAGCCGTAGGACCTATGAACGCTGTCCCCAACCAATCTCGCACTGCCGCTGCGCAAGCTTCGGTCGAACGTGCCATGGCCGAGCTGCGACGGGGTGGCATCGTCGTGTTACGCGGCGATGACGGTCAGGGCGCCCTGGTGATCACCGCCGAATCCTGCGGCCCGCGGGCCCTGCAGCGCCTGCAGGGGCTGGCCCAGGAGGCCCCGGTCCTGGTCACGACCCGCCGCCGGGCCGAGGCGATCGGCATGGAGATCCCGCCGCATATCGCCGGCGGCATGGGCCAGCACAACAAGCCGATCACCCTCGACCTGCCGCAGGGCGTGCCGGTCGACATCATCCTGCGCCCGCACGAAAGCGAGACGGCCGGCCGCCATGTGGCGCTGAGCCACCTGTCGCGCCCGGTCGCCAGCCATGCCCCGCGGGTCGCCGAGGCGGCGATCGAGCTCGCCAAGCTCGCCCGCCTGCTGCCCGCCGTGGTGCTGGGGCCGCTGAGCCGCGATCCCGGCAACAAGCGCCGCGACTGGGCGCGCGAGCAGGACCTGGTCTATGTCGAGGCCGAGGACATCGCCTCCTACGAGGAGACGGCGTCGCGCAACCTGCAGCAGGTGGCGCAGGCGCACGTGCCGCTCGAGGGTGCGGAGAACGCCCGCATCCTCGCCTGGCGGCCGAGCGACGGCGGCAAGGAGCATCTCGCCATCGTGGTCGGCGAGATCGACCCGACCGAGCCGGTGCTGATCCGCCTCCACTCCGAATGCTTCACCGGCGACCTCCTGGGCTCGCTGCGCTGCGACTGCGGCGTGCAGCTCCGGGGCGCGATCGAGCAGCTCAACAAGCAGGGCTGCGGCGTGCTGCTCTATCTCGCGCAGGAGGGCCGCGGCATCGGCCTGGTCAACAAGCTGCGCGCCTACGAGCTGCAGGACGATGGCTTCGACACGATCGACGCCAACGAGCAGCTGGGCTTCGACGCCGACGAGCGCATCTACGCCCCCGCCGCGACGATGCTCTCCCGCATGGGCATCAAGCGGGTGCGGCTGATGACCAACAACCCGCAGAAGATCGCCCAGCTCGAGCGCTACGGCATCGAGGTCACCGAGCGCGTGGCGCACGCCTTCCCGGCCAACGGCCACAACGAGAACTACCTCCGCACCAAGGCCGAGCGCGCCGGCCACCTGCTGTAGTCCGACTGCCAGCGACTGCCACGCGCCGTGGCAGCGATCCGTTGCAGCCCGGCCGTCGTTTTTCGCTGTTCCTGCCACTCTGCCCGCACCCCTCCTCTCCTGCCCGCAAATTTACCTTTCTTTGTGGAGCAGCCGGCATCGGCATCTCCTTCTGTGTGTCGCCGGTCGACCGGCGATGCGCGCGGTGACGAGCCTCGCGGCGCCGCACTGCACCCACTCGCACCCGAACCCCTATTACGGGCAATGGCCCGGCTTTTCACCTCGGCAACAGGGGCCCGAATCGCGAGCCAATGCCCACGGTGAGACTCCAATCGGCCGGTTTTCCACAGAGTTACCCACGGAAGGGTCGATGCTCATGCTCTTCCGGACCGCGCTCCCGGCAAAGACGA
>DATFCC010000012.1:0-5844 GCA_035253505.1 Hyphomicrobiaceae bacterium | reverse complement strand
AGATGTCGATGCTGCCCCGACTGAAGCCGGAAAAGTTCTACGATCTCGTCATTGAAGTGGCGATCGTGCGGCCGGGCCCGATCCAGGGCGACATGGTGCATCCTTATCTCACGCGCCGGGAGGCGCTGAAGAACGGCATCGAGCCGACCTATCCCTCTCCCGCACCACCGCATGACAAAGATGAACTGAAGGAGGTGCTCAAACGCACGCTCGGTGTGCCGCTGTTCCAGGAGCAGGCGATGCAGATCGCCATCACGGCGGCGAAGTTCACGCCCGACGAAGCGGACGGGCTGCGCCGCGCCATGGCGACGTTCCGCCATAACGGCACCGTGCATCTGTTTCGCGACAAGTTCATCGAAGGGATGACCGAACGTGGATACGATCGCAACTTTGCCGAAAACTGCTTCAGCCAGATCGAGGGCTTCGGCGAATACGGCTTTCCCGAGAGCCATGCGGCGAGCTTCGCCCACCTCGTCTACGTCTCATCCTGGATCAAGCACCACTTCCCGGATGTATTCTGCGCAGCGATCCTCAACAGCCAGCCGATGGGCTTCTACCAGCCGGCCCAGCTCGTGCGCGACGCCCGCGAGCACGGCGTGGTTGTGCTCCACCCCGATATCAACGCCAGCGACTGGGACTGCACGCTGGAGCCGTCTCCTTCTCCCTCTCCCCGCTCTTCGTGGGGAGAGGGTCGGGGTGAGGGGCAGCGGCAGGCGGCAACGCCCGTAGGTTGGGTCAAGCGAAGCGCAGACCCAACACAACCCGCTCGTGAGGAGGACAATGTTGGGTCTTCGCTGACGCTCGACCCAACCTACACCTGCAGCTCTACGAGCGAAGGGACGGATGAGAGCACTCCCATGCACATGTCGCCTTCTCCTCAGGGTCTTCCGGGGAAGGTCGATGGCTCCCTTCTCCCCTTGGGGAGAAGGTGCCCCGAAGGGGCGGATGAGGGGGCCTTGACTCGCCCGCAAGCAAGTCGCCCCTCACCAGTTCGGCCAGACGACTTACGATCGCGCCATCAAGAGCGCACTGCAATCTCGGGCAGCGAACGCGATCGCAAGTCATGGCCTCACGTCCTTTCCCCTGAGGGGAGAGGAGAAAGTTATCTTGCCCGCAAGGATCGAACGCGTTGCGCCGTGCGGCTTGGCTTGCGGCTCATCGGCGGGTTGGCGGAGGAGGAGACCAAAAGAACCTTGCTGGCGTCGCGGGGCGACGGCTATCCCGACATTCCCTCCACCTGGACGCGCAGCGGTGCGGCCGTCGGCATGCTGGAACGGCTGGCCGACGCCGATGCCTTCCGCTCCATGGGCCTGGACCGCCGGGCTGCGTTGTGGGCGGTGAAAGGCCTCGGCGGCGGTGTCCTGCAGACGGCCGCACGCCGGGCTACATCGGCCAATGCGCCGCTCATCACCGGCGCTGCGACCGGCGATCTCTTCGCCGAGCCCCGTGTCGACCTGCCCGAGACGACGCTCGGCGAGCACGTCGTGCACGACTATGCCGCCATGTCGCTATCCCTCAAGGCGCACCCCATTGCTTTCTTCCGCGAAGACCTGGCGCGCCGGCGCGTCATCACCAGCGCCGAACATTGGAACGACAAGCTTGCCGGCCGGCGCGTCAACGTGGCCGGACTGGTGCTCGTGCGGCAGCGGCCGGGCACGGCCAAGGGCGTCATCTTCATCACGCTCGAGGACGAGACGGGCATCGTCAATATCGTGGTCTGGCCCAAGGTCTTCGAGAAGCACCGCCGCACGGTGATGACGGCGCAATTCCTTCTGGTGCGCGGCAAAATCGAGCGCGAGGGTCTCGTCATCCACGTCGTCGCAGAGGAGCTGATTGACCTCTCCGACGACCTCAGGCGCCTTGGCGACGGCACCACCGGCATGCCCCGCACCGACAGGGATGTGCGCGAGGGCTCCTGGAAACCGAAGAGCCGCGACTTCCATTGATCTCCACCTGCCGGCGGGCCGGCTCGTCCGCGCCCGCTGCATTGACCCATGCCCGCCGATACGGCGCCGCGATATCTCGTGCCAAATCGTCACCTGGCGTGGATGCCCGCCTTCGTGGGCATGACGTGGCGCGGGAGGACGTGCGGGACGCAGCCGTGCAGGCGTGCAGAGTCCAACGCTCACGCGCGGCAGGCGCTCGGCGGAATGGCCTACTTCAGCGGGTCGATGCGTGCGGCCATGTCGGGCACGAGCCTGACGCGGTAGCTGGCGTTGCTGCACACCAGCGTCCACACCGTCTCCTTGGGCTTGGAGGCCTTGCGGTCGCGGGTGGCGCGCAGGGCCTTGTCGCAGGCATGGCCTTGCATGCGCACCTGGGCCGCAACGATGTCGACGGGCTTCTCCTTGGCGAAGGACGCGGTCGCCAGCACGACCGCCATGAACGCCGCGCCGGCGAACGTCCAGCGCGCCCAGCGCATCGACGCAGAATTGCCTCCGGCCTTGTCGCCCATTCCGACCTCCCCAACTGGGGAGGCATTGCACCCGCATATGCGTAAGAAAGCACTCTGCCGCCGCCGGCTTTCTCGCCAGTAACGTTAAGCCCGGCTAAACGCGGGAGCCGGCGCGCCCGCCCGCGACCGCCTGGTGCAGCAACAGCACGGGCAGGAGGCCGATGACGACGATGGTCAGGGCGCCCAGCGCCGCCTGCTCGAACTGCTCGAGCGCGGCATAGCTGTAGACGTGGGTGGCCAGCGTCTCGAAGTTGAAGGGGCGCAGGAGCAGCGTGGCGGGCAGTTCCTTCATGGCATCGACGAACACCAGGAGCGCCGCCGATCCCAGCGCCGGCAGGAGCAGCGGGATGTGCACGCGCCGCAGCGCCGACAGCGCCGTCTCCCCGAGCGTGCGGGCAACCGCATCGAGATTGGGCGAGAGCTTCTCCAGGCCCGCCTCCAGCGCACCGAGGGACACCGCCAGAAAGCGGATCGCATAGGCGAGCACGATCACGAACAGGCTGCCGGAGAGCAGGAGCCCGCTGGAGACGCCGAAGGCGCTGCGCAGCCAGGCATCGATGCCGTTGTCGAGGCTGGCGAGCGGAATGATGAGGCCGAGCGCGAGGACGGTGCCGGGCATGGCATAGCCCAGGCCCGCCGCCCGCACGACGGAGCGCACCAGGAGGCTCGGCGCCAGCCGCCGCGCGTAGGCGAGCCCCAGCCCGAGCGCGACGGTGACGCCGGCGGCCATGGCCGAAACGCCGACGCTGTTGCGCACGGCGCGCCAGAAGCCGGCGGCGAAGGCGTCTCCCAGGTGCGCGGCGGCCTGCGCGATGAGAACCATCAGCGGCAGAACGAAGCCCGCAACGAACGGCAGGCAGCAAAGCGCCGCCGCGGCATAGGCGCGCCAGCCGTGCAGATCGGAGAACGGAATGGAGCGGTAGCGGCCGGTGGTGTGATGGAAGCGGCTCTGGCCGCGCGCCGCCCGCTCCGCTACGAGCAACGCCAGCACGAACAGCAATGCGACGAGCGCGATCTGTGCCGCGCCGACCAGGCTGGAGCGCTGCAGCCAGGTTGCATAGATGCTGACGGTGAGCGTCGACACGCCGAGGTACTGGACCGCACCCAGGTCGTTGAGGCACTCCATCAGCGCGAGCGCGACCCCCGCCGCCAGGGCGGGGCGCGCCAGCGGCAGCGCCACCGACCACAACGTCCCGGCGGATGTGCGGCCCAGAGTGCGCGCCACCTCCAGCACGCACACCGACTGCTGCACGAAGCTCGCGCGCGCGGAAAGGTAGACGTAAGGGTAGAGCGCTGCAGACAGGACGAACACGGCGCCCGCGAGTGTGCGCACGTCGGGGAACCAGTAGTCGTGCACGGTCCGCCAGCCGAACAGGGCGCGCAGGGAGCGCTGCACCGGCCCGGAGAAATCGAGCAGTTCCACGTAGCAGTAGGCAAGGATGTAGGTGGGGAAGGCCAGCGGCAGCACCAGCAGGCGGTCGATGAGAGCACGGCCGGGAAAGCGGTACATGGTGACGAGCCACGCGGTCGCCGTGCCGGTCGGCAGGGCGACGGCGGCGACACCCGCCAGGAGCAGGCCGGTGTCGGCGAGGGCATAAGGCAGCACGGTGCGGATGAGGTGCGGCCACACGCTCTCGTGGGGATGCAGAGCCAGCACGACGATGGTGGCCAGCGGCAGCGCCATCACCGCGCCAATCGCCACGGCAAACAGGCTCCAGCCGGGAGCGGCCGTGGGCAAGCCGCGGCGCGCGAGGGCCGAGCCGGCTGCGGCCCTCTTCGTGCCGTTGGAAGTGAGATCGATCATGAGCGCATTGGGAGCGCGGGCGGGCCACGATCGTCAAGCCCCGGCTCGCTGAAATCGCGCACACCATCTGTTCGTGGTTCTTCCGGGCCTGCTGGATCCCGGATATTTCGCTGCGCGAAATTCCGGGATGACAGTTGATGGCGGCCGCCCGCTGTTGTTGTCATCCGGCCGGAGCGCAGCGGAGAGCCGGGACCCAGGCTCGGGTTGCGCCCCTTCGCTATGGTCGAACCGTCGGGTCGGGTGGCGTTTGCCGGGTCCCGGATATTTCGCTGCGCGAAATTCCGGGATGACAGTTGGTGGCGCGGTACCGCGGCCTCCCATTGTCATCCCGGCCGGAACGCAGCGGGCCGGGCCGTGGCGCTGCTTCCAGCGGATGATGAGAGGGCGTAGGGCGCAATAGTGAAGCGTATTGCGCCGCGTGCCAGCCACCGCATCGAGCGGTGCAATACGGCTTCGCCTATTGCACCCTACAAACATCACGCCGGCAGCGGATTGCCGGGCGACATCTGGTCAAGCGGAATTCCGGGATGACCGCGGCGCGGCGGCGAGCCGGACTGTGCTGCCTATGACCCCGCGGCCGGATGGCCACGCTTGCAGCTTGCCGCATCCACTGTCGCGGACGTATGAAGGCGTGGAACGACACGGCAATCGGCCGATGGCCGGCACCATCGGGAGAGGGGAGGCCGCCATGGCGCAGGACACGGCAACGCTTCGAGCGATCGACGATCTGCCCGCACCGGTGCAGGGGGCGGCCGTCTGGTATGGGCCGGACATGGCGCAGCGCACGGACTGGGTGCACGCTCTCACCGATGAGGATGTGGCCGAGGTCGAGCGGGCCATGCGGCCGCTGGCCGCCGCCGCAGGCGATATCGCCGCGATCACCAAGCGGGATTTTCCGCTGCCCGGGCTGGCGCCGAAGCTCGCTGCCATCTGCGCGGAAGTGATCGACGGCCGTGGCTTCGTGCTGATGCGCGGGCTGCCGGTGGAACGCTGGTCGATACGCGAGTCCGCCACCGCCTATTTCGGCATCGGCAGCCATATCGGCAGGGCGCGCTCGCAGAATGCCAAGGGCCACGTGCTGGGCCATGTGCGCGATCTCGGCCGCAACGCGGCGCAGGATCCGACGGCGCGTGTCTACCAGACGCGCGAGCGCCAGACCTATCACACCGACTCCTGCGACATCGTAGGCCTGCTGTGTCTCAAGACGGCGAAATCGGGCGGGGCCTCGGCGCTCGTCAGCTCGATGACCATCTATAACGAGATGCTGAAGCGCCGGCCGGACCTGCTGGTGCACCTGTTCCAGCCGCTGCATACGGACCGGCGCGGAGAGGTCCCGGCCGGCCAGAAACCGTGGCACGACATCCCCGTCTACAACTGGCATGAGGGGCGACTGTCGGCACTCTACTCGCGGCGCTACATCGAATCCGCCCGGCGTTTTCCCGAGGTGCCGGCCCTGACGCCGCAGCAGATCGAGGCGCTCGATGTCTTCGATGCGCTCGCCGAAGACCCCGCGATCAACATGCAGATGACGTTCCGACCGGGCGACATGCAGTGGGTCCACAACCACACCATGCTGCACGACCGC
>DATFCC010000011.1:0-6967 GCA_035253505.1 Hyphomicrobiaceae bacterium | reverse complement strand
AATGCGCTTTCGCTTCTGCTGCAGGCGCTGCAGATCGGCGCCCGTCATGGTCCGGGTGGGTGCGGTCGGCATCGGTCTCCCGTATCTCCGCGTCGTGCGGGGCCTGCAAGCGCGTTTCCGGCCGCTTCAGGCGGGGCCGGGATCTCAAAAGCACGGGAAAACAGGCGGCGGCAAGCGCACCTGATTCGCCAGCGACATAATTTCTGCTAACCCTTTGTGTTGTTAGCCGCAACCTGAGCCGTCCCGCTTCGCCCAAGACCTGAGCAATGACGGACCGTTCGTCATGGAGGCCTGAGACACGGCGCGGCGCACCCCGGCGCCGCAAGCGGAAGCGCGGCTGGCTGGCGTTCGCCGGCTACGCCGCTCTCGGGATTGGCTGCCTGCTCATCGGCACCGTGACCTTCCTGCTCGTTGCGGCTCCCGTCGACCTGGTGCGCGACCGCCTGGTCCAGCAGGTGCAGGCGCGCACCGGCCGCGATCTCGTGGTGTCGGGGCCGGCCTCGCTCGTCATATTCCCGAAGCCGGCCGTGTCCTTCTCCAACGTCGCCCTGTCCGCCCCTCCGGCCATGGGTGGCGAGCCGACGCTGACCGTGCAGGGGCTCGAGGCGGAGGTCGGGCTCGCCTCCCTGCTGGGGCAGCGGCCGGCCATCACGCGCCTCGTCCTCACCCGTCCGACAATCGAGCTGAGGGTCGATGCCGAGGGCCGGCGGAGCTGGGACCTCGGCGGCGGCAAGGCATCGGCCGTGGCGGACGCGACAGTCCCAGGCGGCGCCTCCGGAGCTCCGACCGAGCGCGGCCGCGCGACCGGCGATCCGCTCCGCTCCGGCCATGGTGCCAATGACAAGGAGCTTGCGACCGCGCTGGCATCGATGCCGGCAACGAGCCTTAAAATGGTCGGCGGCAGCCTGCGCTATGTGGACGAGCGTTCCGGCGCGCGGCACGACATCTCGGCGATGGACCTGGAGGTCGACCTGACCGCCGGCGGCGGCCCGCTGCGCGCCAAGGGGACTTTTGAGTGGCGCGGCGAGAAGCTGGCCGTGGACACCACGCTTTCGGGCCTGCGCGCGCTGATCGAGGAGCGGAGCGGGCGCCTGTCGCTGAAACTTGCCGGCGCCCTGCTCGAGGCGGACTACGACGGCACCGTGGCGACGGGGTCGGCCCTCGGGATCAGCGGCAGCCTCAGGGCGAACGCCCCATCGAGCCGCGCATTGGCAGCCTGGGCAGGCAACAAGCCGATCGCAGGCAGGGAGCTCGGCGCGCTGCAGTTGACCGCGATGGTCGACGGCAGCGCCGACCGACTGGAGCTGCGCGACCTGTCAGGCGCCTTGGGCAACGCCTCGGCCAGCGGCACACTGACGGTGGAACGGCGCCCCGAGCGCCCCAGCGTCGCGGGCAGCCTCCGGCTGTCCCAGCTCGACCTCGGTGCCCTGCTGATCCGTCCCGCGGCAGAGGGCACGCCACGACCGCGGCCGCAGCCCGATTTTGCATCGCCCGCAGCCGCTCAGGCGCGCGGCGTCTCCAAACGCGGCGACGGCAAGGGCGACTGGAGCGACGACGTCATCGACCTGGCTCCCCTCGGCCTTGCCGACGCCGATCTCGCCATCACCACCGACAGTCTCCTCTACAAGGAAATCAAGACGGGCCAGGTGCGCGTCGCCCTCAACCTCAAGGACCAGGTCGCCAAGCTGACGCTGGAGGACATGGCGCTCTATGAGGGCCGCGGCCGCGGCGTAGTGACCCTCGACGGGCGCGGACCGACCGCGGCGGCAACCGCCAGCCTGCTGCTGGAAGGCATCGCCGCCCTGCCGCTCCTCAACGATGCCCTCGGCTTCCATTGGCTGGAAGGGCGCAGCAACATCGCAGTCAGGCTGTCGGGCCAGGGGGCATCCGAGCGGCAGATCGTTTCCACGCTGAACGGCACCGTCGACGTCGCCACCGCCAACGGCAGGATCGACGCCATCGACGTCAGCAAGATCCTGCAGGGGCTGGAGCAGGGGCGGCTGACCGGCCTGCGCATGGGTGCGGGCGACAAGACCGCGTTCAGCGAGCTCGCCGCAACTTTCACCATCGTCAGCGGCATCGCCGACAACCAGAACCTGAGGCTCGTCAGCCCCAACCTGCGGGTGACCGGCGCGGGAACCATCAACCTGCCGGCCCGCAGTCTCGATTACACGGTACGGCCGAAGGTGGAATCGCTCAATGCCAGCACCGAGCGCGCCGTCATCAACCTCGCCAACGTCGAGATTCCCGTGCGCATCCAGGGGCCCTGGGACAAGCCCAGCTTCACCGTGCCGGGCCAGGAGAAGCTCATCGAGGCGGTGAAAGAGATCGGCAAGAACATCAAATCGAAGGACGTCGAGGAGGCTCTCAAGGGGTTGCTGGGAGGCAGCGACGGCGAGAAGCGCGCCAAGCCGCGCGACATCCTGGAGAAGCTGCTGAAGAAGCCCTGACGCTCTCGAAGCGCAACATTCACTCCGCGCGCGACGCATCGCTGCGCAGTTTTTTTCGTCGCAGGGTCCGTTTCTGCTTGCACCAGCGGCGGATTGCCATCATATGACGGCTTCTCCGTTCGCCCTGCGGCTCAAAACGATCCGTGGGGCGGCGGGTTATCTGTCTACTGGTTGGGGAGGGGTCCCATGGCTTACACCGATTCCCTCTTCCAATTGGGGATGGACTTGACCCGTTCAAGCACCGCCCAAAAGGAAGATCATGGTCAATCCGCGCACGTAGCGCACGAGGACAGGAAAGACTACTTCATCGAACGTGATGGGCATCGCTACGCCGGCACCCATCTCATCATCGACCTGTTCGGCGCCCAGCGGCTTGACGATCTCAAGCACATCAAGGAGACGCTGAAACGCTGCGTAGAAGTGGCGGGTGCAACGCTGTTGCATATCCATCTCCACCACTTCACGCCCAACGGCGGTGTTTCAGGCGTGGCGGTCCTGGCGGAAAGCCACATCAGCATCCATAGCTGGCCGGAGGCCGGCTATGCGGCGCTGGACGTGTTCATGTGCGGCAACGCCAAGCCGCACGCGACGGTCGAGGTTCTCAACGCGGCCTTCAAGCCCGAGAGGACAGTCGTCAAGGAGCACCTGCGTGCCAACTCGATGAACGAGCGCACGTGGGAGATCGCAGCCGCCAAGAAGGCTCCGGTCCGGCTCCCGAGGGCACGCAAGGCCGCCTAGCGGCCGGCTTTTTCACGAAATCGGCGCGCGCGGTCTGCTAGGACTGCGCGCGCATTTCTTTGCCGGCTTCGCCGCATCCGAACGGGAGAGCGACCATGGTCCGCTGGGTCGAGGAGACGTTCCACCCGCACTGGCGCGTACGCCTGGAGGCGGCCCGCGTGCTGCACGAGGTGAAGACGCCGCACCAGCACCTGGTGATCTTCGAGAACCCCACGTGGGGGACGGTGCTGATGCTGGACGGCGTGTGCCAGCTCACCACCTCGGACGAGTTCGTCTACCACGAGATGATGGCACACGTTCCGCTGATGGCCCTGGAGGCGCCCGCCCGCGTGCTGGTGGTCGGCGGCGGCGACGGCGGCGTGCTGCGCGAGGTGCTCAAGCACCCCTCGGTGAAGAAGGCGACGCTGTGCGAGATCGACCGCGCCGTGGTCGACCTGTCGCTGAAGCACTACCCCGAGATCGCCGGTGGATGCTTCGATGACCCGCGTGCCGAGATCGTCATCGCCGACGGCCTCAAGTATGTGGCCGAAACGCGCGAGAGGTTCGATGCCATCATCGTCGACAGCTCCGAGCCGATCGGCCCCAGCGCCGTGCTGCACACGCGCGAATTTTTCGCCGACTGCAAGCGCGCGCTGAAGAAGGGCGGCGTGCTCGTCACACAGAACGGCCTGCCGTTCCTGTTCCCGGAGCACCTGAAGGCGACGAGCGAGATCTTCGCCGCGCTGTTCAAGGCCACCTCGCCCTACATGTGCACCCAGCCCTGCTACTTCGGCGGGCCATTCGCGCTCAACTGGGCAAGCGACGATGCGGGCCTCCTCCGGCTGACCGTAGCGACGCTGAAAGGCCGCATGGCGAGACGCGCAATAGAGACGCGCTACTACACGCCCGCCGGCCATCTCGCGGCGTTCGCGCTGCCGGGCTACGTGGAGAAGGCCGTTGCAAGAACCGGTCCCGGCCGCAAGCAAAACCGGCCGCGCAAGAAGGTTGCCGCGCGACACAAGACAAAGGGCAGTTAGCGCCGCAACCCCGATGCCATGGAGCCCTCAGCCGATACGCTCGATCCGTATCGGCAGCCCGTCGCGCGGCTTGGGGATCGGCCACATCTGCCACTGCGGCGCGCCGGCGTGCGCAAGCGTCACTCTGGACGTGCGCAACAGGTGATAGAAGAAGCTCTTGACCTGCATATAGGCGAAATGCAGGCCCAGGCACATGTGCGCACCGCCGCCGAAGGGCACCCAGGCATACTTGTGGCGCGCGCGGACCGCCTCGTCCGTGAAGCGCATCGGGTCGAACTTGAGCGGCTCGGGCCAGATTTCCGGCATGCGGTGGGTGAAAAGGGGGTTGACGACGACGCGCGTCCCAGCCGCCATGTCATGGTTAGCGAACCGGAAGTCGCGCACCGCAGCGCGTGGTATTCCCGGCACGGGGGGAACGATGCGCATGGCTTCCTTGAAGGCCATCTCGAGGAGGACAAGCTCGCTCAGCCGCTCGTAGGCAAGAGGCGCGCCGGGCGGAAGTTTGAGCGCCAGGATCTCCGCGCGCAGCTTGTCCTGCCATTCCGGGTGCTTGCAGAGCAGGTAGACGAACGACGTCACTGACGACGTCAGGGTGTCATGCGCCGCCATCATCAGGAAGCTCATATGGTCGGCGATTTCCTGATCCGTGAGCAACGAGCCGTCTTCCTTGGTCGCGCGGCAAAGCTCCGAGAAGAGATCCGTCCTCTGTCCGCTGCGGCGCCCCGGAATCTCGTCACGAAAAAAGCCGATGATCTTGTTGCGGCCGCTGATGCCCCGCGCCATCTGCGTGCCCGGGACGGGCGTGCGCACGACGCCGGTGATGGCCGCCACCATATCGATGAAACCGCGGTTGATCGCGCTCGCCTGCGGCCCAAGCTCGATCCCGAGGAAAGAGGTCGCGGCCAGGTCAAGGGTCAACTGCTTGATGGCGGGATAGAACTGCAGCTCGGTGGAGCTCCCCTGTCCCCCGCCTGCCAGATGCCATTCTGCGATCCGGTTCGAGATCCCCTCGTTCAGTGCGCCGAGGTAAGCCTTCATCGGCCCCGGCTTGAAGGCCACGCCGAGCGCCCGGCGATGCAACCGATGGTCGTCGAAATCCCTGAGCATCAGTCCGCGCGGAAACAGGCGGTCGAGCAGGAAACCCCAGCCCTGGGAGGACGAGAAGTTCCTGTCGCGGTCGAACAGCACGAGCTCGTTCGCCTCCGGTCCCAGCAGGGCGACGCTGCGCACGCCGAACAAATGGTCGCGGTAGACGGGCCCGTACTTGCGGAACATGGACTCGACGTGGGCGACGGGGTCCTTCAGGGCCGCGAGCGTGTTGCCGAGGATCGGCCATCCATCCTCACCCGGGATGTGTGCCAGAGGGTGTCGGCGCGGCCTGACGCCGGCGCTCGCGGCAGTGCCGGTGCTAGCGTGCATGGCCATGAGCCGCCTCCGTGCCACGTTGCCAATCTAGCGCCCATACGGTGAACACCGCGTCCAGCGCTGTTCCCTGCGGCACTGCCCGCTCGTTTTCGACGCCGGGAGCCTGCCAGGGAAGGCTGCTCCTAACGAGCAGCCACGGCCGCCTCAACCCCGGCTCAAGCCCTTCTGCGCCAGCGCCGAGAGATATTCCGCCCAGCGCTTGTCGCGCTCGGCATCGAGCGTCTGCAGGTAGGACCAGGTGTAGAGCCCCGTATCGTGCCCGTCGTCGAACACGATGCGCACAGCGTAATTGCCGACCGGCTTCAGCTCCTTGATCTTGACGTTCTTCTTGCGCGCGACTGTCACGCGCTGCGACGGCGAGTGGCCCTGCACCTCGGCCGAAGGGCTCATCACCCGCAGCACCTCCGCCGACAGCCGGAACGGATCGGCGTTGGCGAAGGCGACAGCCAGCTCGGAGCGATCCGGTGCGATCTCGAGCCGCGGCGCCTCGAGCTTGCCGGCAGAGCCGCCCTGCAGGGCGGTCCAGGCCTTCGCCGCAATGCCGCGGAAAGTCTGTGCGTGCTCGCTGTCCGGGCTCGATGCCACGATCGGCCGGCCCTCGTCGGAGGTGGCGCGGATATCCATGTGCAGGGGCACACCGCCGAGGAAGGGGACGCCGAGCTTGTCGGCCTCGGCATGCGCGCCGCCGTGGCCGAAGATGTCGGATCGCTCGCCGCACTTGGGGCAGACGAAGTAGCTCATGTTCTCGATGATGCCGAGCACCGGCACGTCCACCTTGCGGAACATGTTGAGGCCCTTGCGCGCGTCGATCAGCGCCAGGTCCTGGGGCGTGGAGACGATGATGGCGCCGGAGAGCGGCACCTGCTGGGCCATGGTGAGCTGCACGTCGCCGGTGCCGGGCGGCATGTCGATCACCAGCACGTCGAGCTCGCCCCACTCCACGTCGCGCAGCATCTGCGTCAGCGCCGAGACCACCATCGGCCCGCGCCAGATGATCGGCGTACCCTCCTCGACCATGAAGCCCATGGACATGGCCTTGAGGCCGTGCCCGAGCATGGGTCGCAGCCGGTTGCCCTGCGCGACCTGCGGGCGCCCGCTCAGGCCGAGCAGGCGCGGTTGCGACGGCCCGTAGATGTCGGCGTCGAGGATGCCGGCAGCGAGGCCGATGGCCTGAAGGCCCAGTGCGAGGTTGACCGCGGTGGTCGACTTGCCGACGCCGCCCTTGCCGGAGGCGACGGCGATGATGTGCTTCACGCCGGGCACGTCGATGCGGTTGGGCGCGGCCGGCCCATGGCCGGTGCGCGGCGGAGGGGAGGGCCGGTTCGGCGCAGAAGGCGG
>DATFCC010000010.1:0-5778 GCA_035253505.1 Hyphomicrobiaceae bacterium | reverse complement strand
AACCTCGCTCCTGGTGCCGAACGCCATCGTCCTGTCGGAGTGCCCGCCTGTGATCGGGCCAGGCCGGCAGCCCATCGGCTGCCGGACGGCCATTGCTGGCAAAGGCCAGCCAAGCGCCAGACTGCTGTGCGAGGGCGCGAGCCTGCGTGGGCCGCGACCGTGCCGGCGCCCCCGCCTGCCCGGGAACGGTTTGCGGGCTCACTTCGCCTTTGCCGCCGGCTCGCCTGCACCGGAGAACGGGCCGAACACCATGTCCGGAGAGGACGTATTGTGACGCGACGGCGACACGCGTCCCGCCCACACCTCCGACGCGCCGGCGCGCGTGAAGGCCATGATCGGGCCCTCACGCCAGCCCTGCGCTCCCTTCTCGCGCACCGCGATGCGCGCCACGTCGTTGTTGAACTCGGTCACATACATGGAGCGCAGGGCGGCGAACGGTCGTCCTTCGATCGGCTTGTCGAAGGCCACCTCGAGTGTGTGACGGCTCTGATCGGTCCTCGCCATCTTCACGCTCGCCGTGCCGCCGCGCTCGAACGCGAGCGTGAAGGTGCGCACCTTGGGATCGAAGGCGACCTCGCGCAGCTTGACGATCGGCCGCCCATCCACCTCCACCGGCCCCACGAGGAACGAGGACCCGAACGCGGTCGGCGCCATGCCCGCCGGCGCCAGCGGACGCAGGCGCCAGTAGCCGTCCTGCGGATAGAGAACCAGCACCTCCTCGCCGCCCATGGGGCGGAGCATCCACACCTGCAGAAGGTGAACCCCCTTCTCGACGCGCTCGCCGATGCGCACGGTCGCCGTGCTCGGGCGCCAGAAGGATTGAAATGTGAGACCGACGACCCACAGCTCGATGTCCTCGTACAGCGTGGCCCGCCGCGGCGGCTGCGCGGGGCCGGGGGCGGGATCGCCGGCGGCGGTGCATCCGGTCCAGTCGGCCTCGAAGCTGTCGCGCTGCAGCGAGCCGATGTAGGCGGGATGGGCGGCCTCGATGCGCAGCCGGAGCACATCCCGCCCAGCCATATTGATGGTGACGTTGTCCTTCTCGGCGCACAGCACCGGCTCACTGGCGTTCGTCACCTCCACCGCCAGCGGCTCCGGCGGGGCGGCTCGCGCCGACTCAGCCGGGTTGACGGCAAGGGCGAAGGCGGTCGCCGCGAGCATCGCCCGCAGACCCCTCTCCGCGTAAAAAACGAGGAGAGGGTGCAGATGCCGCAAGCGATGGCGCATCTAGACCTGCCCCGCTTCAGGGCCTGTGCCCGGCGTGGGCTTGTCACGGCCGCGCGTGGCATTTCGCGCCAGCTCGCGCATCGCCTCGCCGAAGCGCGTCACCGCAGTGTTGAGCTGCTCGATGCCGCCGAGCGTGCTCTCGCCACGGCGCAGGCGGCGATCGAGCGCGGCCATGGTCCTGGCGAGCCCGGGATCGTCGTCCTCGACCCACGTGCGGAATACAGAAGCATAGGCTAGCGCCAGGCCCGTCACCCGCAGGGCTCCCATGGCTCCGTCGGTGCCGATGCCGGCCGCCTGCAGCATCCAATGCTGCGAGGAGAGATAGGGGCCGGCCAGCGAGAAGTCGGCCGCGCCGGACTTGTAGATCGATTTGAACGCGGCCTTGTGCGGCCCCAGCACGTCGAAGCGCGTCATGATGATGTCGAACAGCAGGTCGCGCTTGGTCTGCCCTTCGGCGCGCTTGCCGGCACGCTTCAACACCTCGTCGTCGACGCTGCGCAACAGGCCGGCAATGATGTCCGTCTTGCTGGCGAACTCCTCGCGCAGCTCCGACAGCGGCAGTCCGGCCGCCTCGGCGATATCGAGCAGGGTAACCTCAGACCAGGCCTTGCCGGCCGCGCTCGTGAGGGCGGCGCCGAGGACGCGCCCCTTCCGGTTGTATGGATCGAACATGACGGACCGTCCTTTCCCCTCCTACATTGGGGAAAAGGGCTGCCAAATCAACCACTCCGTCGCCCGCCCGGCCCGGAACGCGGCGCGGCACGACCCGGCGGCGCCATCCTCGGACGCGCATCGCCGGGAAAGAACGAGCGAGGAGCCGATCGGGAACGCTGGGTCCCGGATATTTCGCTGCGCGAAATTCCGGGATGACAGTTGGTGAAGGCGGCACCGCGCCCTGCCATTGTCACCCCGGCCGGAGCGCCGGGACCCAGCACGCCACAAACGTCAACGCCGCTTACGGCCGTTGTTCGACCCTCGGGACAAGCCCGTGGGCAGGCAGCTCACCAGGGGACTGGAGTGTGCGTCTCAGCAGCCGCCATCCGCGCCCTGAGCTTGTCGAGGGACGCGCGCGCACCTAGGGTTCGACGCGCCGCCGCGCAGGTTGCCTAGCGTGCGTCGGTCCAACTCTCGGAGAAGGCCAGCGCGCTGGTGCTGAACGGCCGGCCCTCGCGTTCGCGCTTCCAGGGGCGGCCGGCGGCCTGCACGCCGTTGCGCGACAGCCGCGCACCGAGTGCCGGGATCAGCACCGTGCACACGCCATACTTCCGGCCGCCGCTGTTGGGCTGGGTGTGGATCAGCAGCGGATCGCCGATGTCGTGCCAGGTGAGCTCGACGTCCTCGCCGCGCGCGGTGATGCGCTCCGTCCAGAAGTAGCGCGGGTCACCCGTCTTGCTGAACTGCGCATCGCTGACTGGAATAGACGTGTCGAGCAGCTCCGCGTTCAGCATGCCCTGCACGGTCGTCTGCAGCCAGCGGGTCATGGCGATGTTGTCCGAATAGATGCGCCAGCGGTTCTCCGTCAGCTCGCTTTTGAGGTAAAGCACGTGGCCCGGCCCGCCGGGCGAAAACAGAATGCGCCAGTAGCTGGCATTGGTCGTGTAGTTGTCGCTGTCGACGGTGCTCAGGCGGATGAACGGGTTCTCGCCCGTGACAATCACCTTGTTGGGATCTGCGGTGCTCATGGTTGCTCCTCCCTCGGACGCCTGGCACAACGCGGGGCGGCCCGGACCGCAATAGTTGAGGCAAACAAAGGCCGTAGGCAAATGCCGCGATCGCAGCGGCGCCGCTGCCGGCGGCCGCGAACGCGAAAGAAACCATTGACATTCGGCGGCGGTGGCCTAGCTAACGCCGCTTATGAACACCATCGCGCCGCGTGCGTTCCCGGCCAGTACGGACCCGCGCGTGCTGGAGGCGAACAGCCCCAGCAGCAAGTACATCGATATTCCCGAGACCGAGCCGCTGCGGCTCGATTGCGACCGCCTGCTCGCGCCTTTCCGCATCGCCTACACCACCTGCGGTGAGCTGAATGCAACCAAGTCCAACGCCATACTAATCTGCCATGCGCTGACCATGGACCAGTATGTGGCGAGCGAGAACCCGGTGACGAAGAAACCGGGCTGGTGGGAGATCATGATCGGCCCGGGCAAGCCCATCGACACCGATCGCTTCTTCGTCGTCTGCCCGAACATTCTGGGCGGCTGCATGGGCTCCACGGGGCCGGCCAGCATCAACCCCAAGACCGGCAAGCCATGGGGCCTCGACTTTCCCGTCATCACCATCGGCGACATGGTCGACGCCCAGGTGCGCCTGATCGATCGCCTCGGCATCGACCGGCTGTTCTGCGTGATCGGCGGCTCCATGGGCGGCATGCAGGTGCTCGAATGGGCCTCGCGCTACAGCGAGCGCGTGCTCACCGCAGTGCCGGTGGCCACCGCGGCCTGGCATTCCTCGCAAAACATCGCCTTCCACGAGGTCGGCCGGCAGGCGGTGATGGCCGATCCCGAATGGGCACAGGGGCGCTATCTCGAGCTCGGCCGCTCGCCGCGCAACGGATTGGCCGTGGCACGCATGGCTGCCCACATCACCTATCTCTCGGAAGAGGCGCTGCACAGCAAGTTCGGGCGCAGCCTGCAGGACCGCGACACGAAGACATTCAGCTTCAACGCCGACTTCCAGGTCGAGAGCTATCTGCGCCACCAGGGCTCGACGTTCGTCGACCGCTTCGACGCCAACAGCTACCTCTACATCACGCGGGCGATGGATTACTTCGATCTCGCCGCCGAGCACGGCGATGTGCTGGCCAACGCCTTCAAGGGCACCAAGACCCGCTTCTGCGTGGTGTCGTTCACCAGCGACTGGCTCTACCCCACCCGCGAAAGCCGGGAGATCGTGCAGGCACTCAACGCCGTCGCCGCCAACGTCAGCTTCGTGGAGATCGAATCCGACAAGGGCCACGACGCGTTTTTGCTGGATGAACCGGAGCTTTTCGACACGATCCGCGGCTTTCTCAATGCGTCGGCCGAGAAGCACGGGCTGAGGGCTCTCAGAGAGGCGCGTTGATGCTGGCTCCCGCCGTCCCCGCCAACACGCGCGTCGATCACCTTCTCATTGCCGAGATGGTGACCGCCGGCTCGCGCGTGCTCGACGTCGGCTGCGGCGACGGCGCGCTGCTGCAGCTCCTGGCCAACACCAAGAACGTGGACGGACGCGGCATCGAGGTGACACGCGAGCGTGTCAACGCATGCGTGTCGCGGGGGCTCTCCGTCATCCAGGGCGACGCCGACCGTGACCTCGCCGACTATCCCGATGCGGCCTTCGACTACGCCATCCTGAGCCTCACCATCCAAGCCACGCGCCAGCCCAAGACGGTGCTGGAGCATCTCCTGCGCATCGGCCGTAGTGCCATCGTCTCGTTTCCGAACTTCGGACACTGGCAGGTGCGCGCCCGGCTCATGTTCACGGGGCGCATGCCGGTGACCGAGAACCTGCCCGACGCCTGGTACGTCAGCCCCAACGCGCACCTGTGCACAATCAAGGACTTCGCCAACCTGTGCGCGATCGTGAATGCGCGCGTGGAGCGCGCGGTGGCCTTCAACGCGGCCGGCCAGAAGCTGGGCACGTGGATTCCGCTGACCGCTCACAACCTGATGGGCGAGAAGGCGGTGTTCATGCTCACGCGTGCATCGCCCACGCCAAGCAGCTTCTAGCGGCGCCGACATCGTGTTGTTCCGCGCCCGCTGAGGCCCGATCCATTCTGTGCCTGCACGAGCCGTCAAGCCCCACCCGCGCCGCCATCTCCGCGCAGGCAGAGAACCACGCCAGCATGCGGATCACTGCGCCTGGCGTGGATGCCCGCCTAGGCGGGCATGACGCGCCGGAAGGGAGGCCCAGGGCAGCCTGGGCTTCCCATCATGTCCTGGATGCCGACCCTGCTCACGCGCTGCGCACGACAGCTAGCTGCGCATGAAGCCTTCCACCTCGCGCTCGACCCAGTCGAGCGTCTTCTCCATGGCCTCGCCCTGCAGGTGGCGCACGGTCATCTTGGTCAGGATGCCCTGCGCATAGATTTGCTGGGCGATCTTGGGTGGCGACGGAGCCGCCGCGATCGACAGGATCTGGTGGTTGAAGGGATTTGGATAGTGATAGAGCGTGCCCTTGGGTGGCTCCTCATCGGCCCACACCTTGAGCGTCTTCATCTTGTCGAAGGCGGGCACGTCGTAGCCGCCGCTTGCCACCACCAGCTTCTCGATGGAAGACGGCTGCGAGAGGTGCCTGAGCAGACTCTTCGCCGCCGACTTGTTGGTGCTGAAGTTCCAGATGGCCCAGTAGTTGGGGATGAAGGGAGCGAAGCGGCCCTTCGGTCCCGACGGCATGCCGTGCGTCCATAGTTGCTCGGCGATCTTGGGAGCATCACGCTTGGCCACGGCCCAGGCGCTGGGTGGATTCATGATCAGCGCGCCCTTGCCCGACACCAGCCACTTGTTGTTGGAGGCATCGTCCCAGGAGGGTGAATCCGGCGGGAAGAACTGTGCACAGCGCTTGTAGAAGTCG
>DATFCC010000009.1:0-6506 GCA_035253505.1 Hyphomicrobiaceae bacterium | reverse complement strand
AGCCCGCTGTTGCTGGGCTTCGAGGAGATGGAACGCCTGATCGACCGGGTCGGCAAGGGCGACGGCTATCCTCCCTACAACATTGAACGGATTGTGCGCAGCACCGGCGGCGAGCCTTCGCCGGAACCAGCGGAGCGGCTGCGCATTACGCTGGCAGTGGCCGGCTTCAAGCGCGACCAGCTCGAGATTGCAGTGGAGGACAACCAGCTCGTGATCCGCGGGCGTCAGGAGGACGACAAGACGCGCGATTTCATCCATCGCGGCATTGCCGCTCGCCAGTTCAGCCGGTCGTTCGTGCTGGCCGATGGCATCGAAGTGAAGTCGGCCGACCTCAGCGACGGGCTGCTGAGCATCGACCTGGTTCGGCGCGAGCCGGATCGGCTGGTCCGCCGGATAGAGATCGGTCCACCCAGGCGATGAGTCGTCCGGGCCACAGTATGTCGGGCCGAATCGCGTGAAGATGGGTCCGGGCGAGCGAAGTTTACGAGGCAGGCGCTAGCTGGTTTGGCGGCTGTCTCCCCCAGGGGGTCCTGTGAAGCCCCCGACAGAGAGGAGTGAGCGTCGTGAACAACAACCACGCTGCGAAAGCCGGACGGAGCCGCAAGGCCAAGACGGTCGCGCCTCCGATCATGAGCCTCACCGAGCTGGCGCAGCTCGGGGGCGGCAAGGTCGCCTACATCAAGATGATGACGTCCGACCAGGCCAAGCAGATGTTTCCGGCCGTGGAAGGCATTCCGGCCGGGATCGACCTGTTTGCTCTGCATGCCGCCGATGGCACGCCGCTGGCGCTGACCGACAGCCGTCAGGCTGCGCTGGGCCATGCCATGGGCGACGAGCTGGAGATCGCCAGCCTCCACTGAGGCTGCTCGGCTCGCGGCCCGGCCAGTATTCGCAGCGCCTCGGCGATCGCCGGGGCGCTTTGCTTTTCCCGCGCCCCTGCCGTGCCGGGCGTTGTTCTGCTTGGCATGCCCGGCACGTGGAGACTACGCTTTCCGCAAGCCTTGCTCGGGTTTTCCCGAGACGAGAGGGGATGCGTGCGGCGGGAGGAAACGTGGGGAAGCGCTACGGGCTGGGCATCGATGTCGGCGGAACCTTCACCGATATTGTCATTTACGACGCCGCGACCGGCCGGCAGGCGAGCCGCAAGGAGCTGACGACCCACGGCGATCCCTCCCGCGGGGTCATGACCGGGATCGACCGGCTGCTGCGCGAGAGCGATATCGCTTCGCGTGACATAGGCCGCCTGGTGCACGCCACCACCCTTTTCAGCAATGCGGTGATCGAGCGCAAGGGTGCCCCGACGGGCCTCATCACCACGCAGGGGTTCCGCGACACGCTGGAGATCGGGCGTGAGCGCAAGTACGAGCTCTACGACATCCGTATCCTCAAGCCCGCGCCGCTGGTGCCGCGGCGCTTGCGCCTGGAGGTGCCGGAGCGCATCGGCGTCGATGGCCGGGTTCGCGTTCCGCTCGACGAGGCGGCGCTGCTCCAGGCTGCCGCCCGGCTCGAGGCGGAGGGCGTGGCGTCCGTCGCCATCGTCTTCCTGCACTCCTACGCCAATCACGCTCACGAGCGGCGGGCGGCGGGCCTGCTGGCCGCGCACCATCCGAACCTGACCGTTTCCACCTCGGTGGACGTGGCGCCCGAGATCCGCGAGTACGAGCGCGTCTCCACCACGGTCATCAACGCCTATGTCAAGCCGCTGGCGGAACGATACATCTCCTCCCTGGCGGCGCAGGCGGCCGAGCGCGGTATTGCCGCGCCGCTGCTGCTGATGCTGTCGAACGGCGGCCTCACGAACATCGAGGAGGCCAAGCGCACGCCCGTGCAGCTTCTGGAGTCGGGCCCGGCAGCCGGTGCGCTGGTGGCGGCCCACCTCGGTGCCGCCGACGGCGGACGCCACGTGCTGGCCTTCGACATGGGCGGCACCACCGCCAAGCTGTCCGTCGTGGAGGACGGCAAGCCTACGGTCGCCTACAGCTTCGAGGCGGCGCGCGAGAAGCGCTTCGTGGAAGGCAGCGGCCTGCCCGTGCGCATCTCGGCGCTGGAGCTGATCGAGATCGGCGCCGGCGGCGGCTCCATCGCCCATCTCGACGACATCGGCCTCCTCAAGGTCGGGCCGACCAGCGCCGGCTCGGAGCCGGGACCGGCCGCCTACGGCCGCGGCGGCCGGGAGCCTACCGTCACGGACGCCGACTTCATGCTCGGCTATCTGAACCCGGCCTATTTCGTCGGCGGCACCATGGCCATCGACGTCAAGGCAGCCGAGGCCGCGCTAGGGCCGCTGGCGGCGCAGGCCGGGCTCGGCGCGACCGACCTCGCCTGGGGCATCCACGACGTCGTCAACGAGAATATGGCGAGCGCGGCGCGCGTGCACATTGCCGAGCACGGCAAGGACCCGCGGCGCTATGCGCTGCTGTGCACCGGCGGCGCGGGGCCCGTGCACGCCTACTACGTTGCCAAGAAGCTCGGTCTCAAGCGGCTGATCGCGCCGCGCGGTGCCGGGGTCGCATCGGCCCTCGGCCTGCTGATCGCTCCGGCCCGGGTCGACCGGGTCGCCACCGTGGCCCGCGAGATGGCGCACATCGCCTGGCCCGAGCTCGAGGCGACGTTCGCGCGGCTCGAGGCGGATGCGCGTGAGGTGCTGGCTGCGACCTTGCCTGACGGACGGGCTGCCGCCATCGCACGGCTCGCCGACATCCGCTACGTCGGACAGGCCTCCGAGCTCGTGGTGCCTCTGCCCGACGGCCCCTATACGGCCGCCTCACGCGGGGCCTTGCTGAAGGCGTTCGAGCAGAGCTACATCGCCGCCTTCACGCGCACGCCGCCGACCACGCAAGTCGAGATCATCAACGTGCGGGTATCGGCCAGTATCGAGATCGACCGCGGGGCGCAGGCCGGCCCGCCGCCAGCCTCGGCGGTGGCGGATCCCGTCAAGGGCACGCGCCCCGTTTATTTCCCCGAGTTTCGCGAGTTCCGCCCCACCAGGGTCTACGACCGGTATGCGCTCGGCGCCGGCCAGGCATTCGACGGCCCGGCCATCGTCGAGGAGCGCGAGTCGACCTTGGTGGTCGGCCCCGGCGGCCGTTTCGAGGTGGCGGCCAGCGGCAACATCATCGTCACCATCGGTTGAGAGCCAGCCATCCATGTCCGACACCGCATCCGCGCGATCCAATCAGCCGTTCGACGCCGTCACGCTCGAGATCCTGTGGCGGCGGGCGATCTCGGCCGTCGACGAGGCGGCCAAGGCGCTGCGGCGGACCTCCTTTTCCACGCTGGTGAACGAATCCAACGACTTCGCCTGCGTGCTGACCGATGCCACCGGCCAGTCGCTGGCGCAGAATACGGAGAGCATTCCCTCCTTCATCGGCACGCTGCCGGTGACGGTGAAGAAATTCATCTCCGAGATCGGCCTCGCCGAGATGCGTCCCGGTGACGTGCTCATCACCAACACGCCCTGGCTCGCCACCGGCCATCTCAACGACATCACGGTCGCCAAGCCGATCTTCCGTAACGGGTGCATCGTGGCATTCGCCGCCTCCACCGCGCACGCACCCGACATCGGCGGGAAGGTGCGCTCGGTGGAGCCGCGCGAGGTATTCGAGGAGGGCTTTCACATTCCCGTCATGAAGCTCATGAACGAGGGCAAGGTCGATGCGACGCTGATCAAGCTGCTGCGCGCCGCGGTCCGCACGCCGGATCAGACAGAAGGCGACCTGTGGGCGCAGCTCACCGGCCTCGACCTCCTGGAGCGGCGCATCGGCGAGCTCATGAGCGAATACGGCCTCGACGATCTCGACGCCTTTGCCGACGAGATCCTGGGCCGCTGCGAGCGGGCGATGCGGGCGGCCATCGCCAAGCTGCCCGCCGGCACCTATCGCCATGAGTTCCAGACCGACGGCCTGGAGGAGCCGCTGACCTATCGAACCGCCGTCACGGTCGCCGGCGACCGGATCAGCGTCGACTATGCCGGCACCTCGGGCCAGGTCGATCGGGCGATCAACTGCACGATGACCTATACGTTCGCCATGACGGCCTACGCGCTCAAGTGCGCGCTGCTGCCCAACCTGCCCAACAACGAGGGCATCTTCCGCTGCATCGACGTGTCGGCGCCGGAAGGCTCCATTGTCAATCCGAAGTTTCCCGTTTCCGTCGGCGGGCGCATGGCCACCGGCCATTATCTGCCCTTCGCCGTGTTCGGGGCGCTGGCGCCGATCGTGCCGGACCGCGTCATGGCCGCCTCCGGTTCGCCGTTGTGGAGCATGATCGAGACCGGCGTGCGCCGCGACGGCCGCACCTACGCCAACGTGCTCTTCTTCAACGGCGGCATGGGCGCCACCGACAGCAACGACGGGCAGAACACCTACGCGTGGCCGAGCAACGTCTCCAACGTTCCCGTCGAGCTGATCGAGCGCAACAGCGGCCTTTTCATCCACCGCAAGACGCTCCGCCCGGGCAGCGGCGGCGCCGGCACGTATCGCGGCGGCCTGGGCCAGGAGATCGAGTTCGAGGTGGTGTCGGAGACGCCGGTCGGCATTATCTTCATGGCCGAGCGCTGCCGCTTCGCCGCGCCCGGCATGCAGGGTGGTGAGCCCGGTGCCCTCGGCGAGGTGCGCATCGACGGCGCGCCGGTCGACTACCGCAAGAACGTGGTGCTCAAGCCTGGCCAGCGCATTCTGCTGAGGACACCCGGCGGCGGCGGCATGGGCGCCCGCGCCGAACGCGATCCGGCCGCCGCAGACTGGGACCGCCGCGAGGGGTATACGGCGTAGCGTGCCATAGGCAAAGCCGTATTGCACCAAACCTATAGTGCCGCCGTCCTTCATCGCGGGATGCGCCGAAGCCCGGCAGCCGGAGTGCGCCGCAGACTGAAGCGGCGACGTTGGCCTCCCTCTCCCCACAGAAGAGTGGGGAGAGGGAATGCGGCGAACGCGACGAGCGGGATGCGCTGCCTCGACACGTGAGCCAGCCTATGCCATCAGCAGGAATAGGCGTTGCTGGAGTGGGTCGTTGCAGGAAATTGTCTATCAGCGTCCTGGAACTCTCGAGGAGGCGGTTGCCGCCTTGCGCGAGGGGGATGCGCGCGCGCTCGCCGGGGGCACGGATCTCGTTCCGCAGTTGCGCGAGGGCCGCCGCCGCGCAGCCCGCATCGTCGACATCAAGCACGTGCCCGAGTTGGTCGCGATTTCGCCGCTGCCCGACGGCGGCGTGTCGATCGGTGCGGCGGCCAACGCCACCACCGTGTCGCGCCACAGCGCGGTCGCGCGCAGCTACCCGGCCGTCGCCGAGTCGGCGCGGTTGATCGGCGGCGTGCAGGTGCAGAACCGGGCAAGTCTCGGTGGCAACATCTGCAATGCGGCGCCCTCTGCTGACGCCGTGCCGGCGCTCATCTGTTACGGGGCGCGGGCGCGCATCGCCGGACCGGGCGGCACGCGCGAGCTGGCGCTGGAGGAGCTCTTCAAGGGTCCCGGCAAGACGAGCCTGGAGGCGGGCGAGTTGCTGGTCTCCATCCTGCTGCCGCCCGCCGCGCCGCGTTCGGCTGCCAAATATCTGCGTTTCACCCCGCGGCGAGAGATGGACATCGCCGTTGCCGGAGCCGGCACGTGGATCGGCCTCGACCCGGCGGGTCGTATCGATCAGGCGCGCGTCGTGTTGGCCTCTGTCGGACCGACGCCGCTGCGCGCGCGCGGGGCGGAGGCCGCATTGAAGGGACAGCGCCCATCGCCCGCGCTGCTGGAAGAGGCGGGGCGGCTTGCCGCGGCTGACGCGCGCCCCATCTCCGACACGCGCGGCACCGCCGACTATCGCCGTACGCTCGTGGCGGTGCTGACAGCGCGCGCGCTCGGCGACTGCTGCCGCCAACTTGGCATCGAGATAGAGACGCCATGAAGACACTCATTACCTGCACCGTCAACGGCGAGGAGCGCGAGGTGCTCGCCGATACGCGCGACACGCTGCTCGATCTGCTGCGCGATCGGATTGGCCTCACGGGCACCAAGGAAGGCTGCGGCAACGGCAACTGCGGAACCTGCACGGTGCTCGTCGATGGGGCACCCGTGAACGCGTGCCTCGTCCTCGCACTGGAAGCGCCAGGCTGCGATATCCTCACCATCGAGGGTCTGGCCGGAGAGGGCGGCAGGCTCCATCCCATCCAGCAGGCGCTCGTCGACTGCAACGGCACGCAGTGCGGGTTCTGCACGCCGGGCATCGTCATGTCGGCCAAGGCGCTGCTCGACGAGAACCCCTCGCCGAGCGAGGCGGAGATCCGCCACGCCGTCGCCGGCAACCTCTGTCGCTGCACGGGCTACGGCAAGATCGTTGAGGCGATCTCCGCGGCTGCTGCGACGATTCGAGCGCACTGATGTTCTGTCTCTTGTCCTGCACTCAGGTTGTCGTGATCGGGCTTGCCTGCCTTCGGGCTGGTCCCGAGGGTCCCGACCATCCATCCCACCGCTTGCTCAGGTGCTGGTGGATGGCTAGGTCCTCTGGACAAGCCGGGGGATGAC
>DATFCC010000008.1:0-9354 GCA_035253505.1 Hyphomicrobiaceae bacterium | reverse complement strand
GCCGGGGTCACCGCATCAGAGACCTCGTCCTGCATTGCAGCATCAGCGGCGGATGTGACGGCAGTTTGATGGGTGAAAAGTCAGTTCTTACAGTGAAATAAATGTGATGTTGCGTTGCCACATGTGGCGATCGGACGCGATCTGGTCAGAGCCTGGGCAGATTGGGCGCACGGTGGGCGCGGGATTGCGCTTATGCGGAATCTTCCCGCTGTCGCTGGCGCCCGTTCGGTCGCCGCACTGCGCGGCAGCATCGCCGCGCACTCACGGTCACCACGTCCCGGTGCGCAACCGGTGCCCGCCTTTGCCTCGCCTTGACCCGCTGCACCCGGCGCGGTAGCGGGGCCGGATGATGCTCGACAGGTACCGCCACCACATCGGCAACGGGGTGATCGAAGCCGACCCGGCGCAGGCTGAGGCCGCTGCCAGTCTCGATCGCCTGGCGCGAGCCCTGGAGGTGTGGCAGCCACGGCCCGGTGCCCTTGCCCGCCTGCTCGGCCGCACGATGCCGGCGCCCAAGGGGCGCTATATTTTTGGCGCCGTGGGACGCGGCAAGACCATGCTGATGGACCTCTTCTTCGAGACCGTCAGCTTCAGACCGAAGCGGCGCGTGCACTTCCACGAGTTCATGGCCGAGGTGCAGGATCGGATCGGCGCCGCCCGCAAGAGCGTGCCGGGCGATCCCATCCCCCGCGTCGCACAGGAGATCGCGGCCGAAGCGCGGCTTCTCTGCTTCGACGAGCTGCACGTGACCGACATCGCCGATGCGATGATCCTCGGCCGGCTCTTCAAGGGCCTGTTCGACGCCCCGGTGGTGGTGGTGGCCACCTCCAACGTGCCGCCCGCAGACCTCTACAAGAATGGCCTCAACCGCGCCCTGTTCCTGCCCTTCATCGACCTGATCGGCCAGCACATGGAGGTGGAGGAGCTGCAGGCTGCCAAGGACTTCCGCTTGGAGAAGCTGGCAGGGCGGCCGCTCTACTTCGTGCCCGCCGACGCCCGCGCCAAAGGCGAGATGGACCGGCTGTGGCAAGAGCTCACCGGCAGGCACCCCGGCGCTCCCATGGACCTGGAGGTGAAAGGGCGCAAGGTGCACGTTCCCGTTGCCTCCATGGGCGTGGCGCGGTTCTCGTTTGCCGAGCTGTGCGCGCGGCCGCTGGGCGCCAACGACTTCCTGCACATCGCGCATGCGTTCCACACGGTGATGATCGAAGGCATCCCTCAATTCGGCAACGTGCAGCGCGACGTGACACGGCGCTTCATCAATCTCATCGACACGCTCTACGACAATCGCGTCTGCCTGATCGCCTCGGCCGCCGCGGAACCTGACGGGCTCTACCCGGCGAGCGACATGCGGATGCTGTTCGATCGCACGGCCTCGCGCTTGTTCGAGATGCGCTCCGGCGAATATCTGGGGGGCCGGCTCGACCGGCTGGGGGCCGTCACTCCGGCCTAGGTCCAGCCTCATTCATCTGCCGAATGCGCAAAGCCATGGCCCGAAAGATGCCCATGAAGTCGAAGAAATCCGCCGGTTCTGCGCGGCAGCCAGGCCAGCACAAGTCAGCAGCAAAACGGCCGCCGGGCGGGAGCGCGCAGCCGGTTCTGCTCTCCGGCGGCAACCCGCAGATCGCAAAGGGCGTGGGCGACGCCCCCGTGCAGGCCTACATTGCCGCCATGCCGGGATGGAAGCGCGATGCCGGCCGCCGCCTCGACGCGCTCATTGCGCGCACCGTTCCCGGCGTGCGGAAGGCCGTCAAGTGGAACTCGCCCTTCTATGGCGTCGAGGACGGCGTCTGGTTCCTCAGCTATCACTGCTTCACGAGATACATCAAAGTGACGTTCTTCCGCGGCAGCTCCTTGCAGCCCGTCCCGCCCGGCGCGTCGAAGCACACGGAGGTGCGCTACTTCGACATCCACGAGGGCGAGATCAACGAGGCCCGGCTCGCCGCCTGGGTGAAGCAGGCGAGCAGACTGCCGGGGAAGCGGATGTGATGGGACAGCGCGAGCGAGCCGCATAGATAAGGTGAGAAACTGTCATGAAGAAAGGCCAGGCCCGCGCGACGGAAGGCGGCGAGGAGCCGCCGCCTTCCCAGCTCATCGATGCGCGCATCGCGGCCCTGGATGACTGGCGCGGCGAGACGCTGGCGCGGGTCCGCGCCATTATCCAGGCGGCAGATCCCGACGTGGTCGAGGAAGTGAAGTGGAAAAAGCCATCGAACGGCATGCGCGGCGTTCCCGTGTGGGAGCACGACGGCATTGTCTGCACCGGCGAGACGTACAAGGCCGTCGTCAAGCTGACCTTCGCCCACGGCGCCTTGCTCGACGACCCTTGCGGCCTCTTCAACTCCAGCCTGGAAGGCAACGTCAGGCGGGCCATCGACATCCGCGAGGGCGAGAAAATAAATGAGAAGGCATTGAAGGCGCTCTTTCGCGCTGCCGTGGCGTTGAACGCCTCCAAGCGAGCCGCAGCGCGGCCCGGTCGCGCTCACAAGAAAGCAAGGCGCGGCTGAGTAGCGGGCCGGCGTAGGCGCTACTGAACCTTCGCCGGGGTCTGGCCGTAGCGGCGCGTCACATAGTCTTCCACGATCGCCTTGAACTCGGCAGCGATGTTCGGCCCGCGCAGCGTTGTCGCCTTCTTGCCGTCGATGAAAACGGGAGCGGAGGGCGCTTCGCCGGTTCCCGGCAGCGAGATGCCGATGTCGGCGTGCTTGGATTCGCCGGGCCCGTTGACGATGCAGCCCATCACCGCGAGGTTCAAAGCCTCCACGCCTGGAAACCGGGCCTTCCATTCCGGCATGCGTTCGCGCACGTAGGCCTGGATGTCGCTGGCGAGTTCCTGGAACACCGTCGAGGTGGTGCGCCCGCAGCCCGGGCAGGCGGCGACGATCGGCACGAATGACCTGAGCCCCATGGTCTGCAGGATCTCCTGGGCCACGCGCACCTCCTGCGTGCGGTCGCCGCCCGGCTCCGGCGTCAGCGATACGCGGATGGTGTCGCCGATGCCCTGCTGCAGGAGGATGCCCATGCCCGCCGTCGAAGCGACAATGCCCTTGGAGCCCATGCCGGCTTCCGTCAGGCCGAGGTGCAAGGCGTACCGGCACCGCTCGGCCAGCAAGGTGTAGACGCTGACCAGGTCCTGCACGGCGCTGACCTTGGCCGAGATGACGATCTGCTCCGGCCGCATGCCAAGCTCCTCGGCGCGCTGCGCAGACAGGATCCCCGACTGCACGATGGCCTCGTGCAGGACCGCCCGCGCATCCTTCGGCGCCGGCGAGGTCGCATTCTCGTCCATCAGGCGCGTCAGCAGGTCCTGGTCCAGGCTGCCCCAGTTGACGCCGATGCGCACCGGCTTGCCGTGCTCCAGCGCCTTCTCGACGATGGCCGAGAACTGCACGTCGCGCTTGGCCTTGAAACCGACGTTGCCCGGGTTGATGCGGTATTTGGCGAGCGCCTCGGCGCAGGCCGGATTGTCCTTCAGCAGCGTGTGGCCGTTGTAATGGAAGTCGCCGACCAGCGGCACGGCGACACCCGATTTCACCAGCCGGTCGCGGATGTGCGGGACGGCCTTGGCCGCCTCGTCGCGGTCGACGGTGATCCGCACGATCTCGGAGCCCGCACGCGCCAGGTCGGCGCACTGCCGGGCGGTGGCGGCAGCATCGGCCGTATCGGTGTTGGTCATCGACTGCACGACGATCGGCGCATCGCCGCCGATGACGACGCCACCGACGTTCACTGGGATGGAGTTGCGGCGCGGCTGGAGGGAGCTGGTCATGGCCCTGAGCGACAATGTTGATCGGCTAAGGTCTACCACGGCTATGTGTCGGAAAACGCTTACCCTCCCAGCGGCCTATTGGCGCCGGCCGCGCAGCATGCTCGGGAAGATCGACGCGACGAAAAACAGGGCCAGAACCAGCACGATCGAAGGGCCACCCGGCGTGTCGAACGAGACGGACAGGAACAGGCCGAGCGCCACCGACAGCGTCCCGAGGACGGCCGCGAATACGGCCATCTGCTCCGGCGTCTCCGACAGCGGGCGGGCCACGGAGGCCGGCATGATCAGGAAGGCGATGGTCAGCAGCACGCCCACGATCTTTATGGCGAGCGCCACCACCAGCGCCAGGACGAGCACGAACACGAGCTTGACTCGCTCGACCGGAGCCCCCTCGGCCGCGGCCAAATCCTCGTGGACGGCGAGCGACAGCAGCGGCCGCCAGATGAAGACCAGCGCCGCCAGCGCCAGCGCGCCGCCGGCATAGATCCAGTTCAGCTCTGCGGCGCTGACCGCGTAGATGTCGCCGAACAGGAACGCCGTGAAGTCGAGCTGGGGGCCGCGCACGAGCGAGGCCGCGATGACGCCGATGGCCAGGGCCGCATGGGCCAGCAGCCCCAGGAGCGAGTCGAAGGGCACCACCTGCTGGCGGCCGAGCGCAACGAGCAGGACCGACACCACGAGCGTCATCCCCAGCACGCTGGCGGTCAGATTGAGCGAGAAAGCGAGGCCGACGGCGATGCCGATGAGCCCGGCCTGGGCAACTGCCTCGCCATAGTAGGCCATGCGGCGCCACACCACGAAGCAGCCGAGAGGCGCGGCCACCAGCGAGAGCGCGAAGCCCGCCAGCAGGGCGCGCAGCAGGAAGGGCTCCGTCACGTCAGGACCGTCCGGGTGCCGAGGTATCTCCGCCCGCCGACTGCGGCTCGCCCGCGAGATCGTGGCGGTGGTCGTGGTGATGATGGTAGAGCCCGAAGGCGCGGGCCGCCTGCGGCCCGAACAGGCGGGCGTATTCGGGATGCTGTGCCACCGATTCCGGCACACCCGAGCAGCACACGTGACGGTGCAGGCAGATCACGCGATCGCTCTGCGCCATCACCACGTGCAGATCGTGCGACACCAGCAGCACGCCCAGGCCGCGCGCGGAGCGCAACCTTCCGATCAGCGTATAGAGTTCGGCCTCGCCCGTATAGTCGACGCCGCGGACCGGCTCATCGAGTATGAGGACCCCGGGCGAGCCGATCAGCGCACGCGCAAGCAGAACCCGCTGCAGCTCGCCTCCGGAAAGCTGCGCGAGCTGGCGCTCGGCGAGCCTGGTTGCGCCGACGTCGGCCAACACGGCTTCCACTTCGTCGGGCTCGGCGGCCCGGCCGAGCTTCACGAAGCGTGCCACGGTGAGAGGGATGGCGCGGTCGACCTCGAAGCGCTGCGGCACGTAGCCGACCACGAGCCCCGCGCGGCGGACAATGGTGCCGCGGTCCGGCGCCACAAGGCCCAGCAGCATTCGCACCAGTGTCGTCTTGCCGGCGCCGTTCGGGCCGATCAGGGTGACGATCTCGCGTTCGCGGATATCGATGTCGACGCCCTGCAGGATCGCGCGGTCGGCGCGCGAGAACCACAGCGAGCGCCCGCCGATGAGCGCGCCGGCGGCAGAGGCTTCGCCCGGCTTCGGATTCTCCTGCGCAGGATTACCGGAGCCGGGGTCGGCGGCCGGTCGCCCGGCATCGCCGTTGGATCCCGCGCGGTCATCCCGCAGGCTATGCGCTTCCATGCGCCGGCTCCCGCGCTGTGGCCGCACAGTTGGCGCACACTCCCCACACCTCGACAACGGCACCCTTGGTCGCGAATCCCGTGTGCCCGGCAGATGCTTCGATGGCGGAGAACACCTGGTCGGCTTCGACCTCGGCGACCAGCCCGCAGCTCTCGCACGCCAGCACGAGCTGGCGCATCTCGTGCCCGGCGTGGCAGGCGAAGTAGGCGTTGCGGCTCTCGAACCGATGCACGATGCCGGCCGAGACCAGGGCCTCGATGGCGCGGTAGACCGAGATCGGCGCCAGCCGCTCGCCGCGCGTCGCGAGCCGATCGAGCACCTCGTAGGCGCCGATCGCCTTGTGCGATGCAGCGATTTCGCGGAATACCGACTGGCGCAGGGGCGTGAGCTTCAAGCCCTTGTTCTGAAACGCCTCCCGGGCGCGTCCCATGGCTTCCTCCAGGCACTGGCCGTGGTCGTGCTCCGGGGCCGGGAAGGCGTTGCTGGCAAGCGTTTGCGTCATTGCGCCCTTATAGCACCGCAGCGAGGGTGCGCCATCTCCAAGCCCGGCGCGCGACGGCAGGATTTCGCCACGTTCCTGTGCTGTCGTCCCTGGCCTGAGCGTCGGGCAAGCGGCGGGCGGAGCCGCGGGTCGCATTGGTTGCGCTTCAGTGCGGGTGCGTTTTTCGATGACCTCGGCCGCGGCCCTGGCAAATGCCTACATCATTGCGGCCCGGCGCACGGCGCTGGGCCGGCCCGGCGGTTTGCACAAGAGCCGACGCATAGAAGGCCTCACGGCCCCCGTTGTGCAGGCGGCGCTGGCGGATGCGCAGCTGGAGAGAGCCGCCGTCGAGGAGATCATCTTCGGCAACACAACGGCCGGCGGCAACCCCGCCAGGATCATCGCGCTGGCCTCAGGGCTCGAGGACCGCGTGCCAGGCCTGACGGTGGACCGACAGGGCGCTTCGGGTCTCGATGCGATCCTGCTGGGCATCCGGGCGGTTGCGCTTGGCGAGGCGAAAGTTGTCGTTGCCGGCGGCGGCGATTCCATCTCGACCGCGCCGTGGCGTGTCGCGCGGCCGAGGAGCCTGTTCCAGACGCCGCGCTTCATCGGCCCCGAGTTCGAGGAGGGGGGCGCCGCGGACACCCCGCACGCCATCGCGGCATCGGAGGAGCTGGCGCAACGCCTCGGCATCAGCCGCGAGCGCCAGGACGCTTATGCCCTGCTATCGCACTTGAAGGCCGACCGGGCCATGAGCGACCGCCGCTTCGTGCACGAGATCGTACCCTTGCGCATGTCGGGCCAGGAGGCTCGCGACGAGGGCACCGGCGTGCAGTCGATCGAGGAACTCGCCGACCTTGCGCCACTGCTGCCTCCGGACGGCACGCACACCAGCGGCAACACCAGCGCGCTGCAGGACGGTGCCGCCGTGGCGGTCATCGTATCGGAGGAGGTGCACGCCGAGCTCGGCCGCCCGCATGCCTTGCGACTGGCCGCCAGCGTCACCCAGGGCGTGGGCGCGAGCGACGAGGCCAGAGCACCGGTCGACGCGCTGGAGAAGCTGCTGCGGACCAACAGCGGGTTCTCGCGCGACAAGCTGGCGCTGGTCGAGATGTCGGAGACCTCGGCCGCGCAGGCGCTTGCGGTCAGCGACGCGTTCGATCTCGGCGAAGCCGAGCTCAACGTCGATGGCGGCGCGCTCGCCAGAGGATTTCCGCTCGGGGCGGCGGGAGCCGTGAGCGTCGTGCGTCTGTTCACGCGCCTCGTCCGCTCGCCTGCCAACGGAGGCAGCTACGGTGCCGTCACCCAGGGTGCCGTCGGCGGACTCGGTGTGGCGGCCCTGTTCGAGGCGATTTGAGCAGCCGCCGCAATGCCTGCAATGTGGAGCAGCCAATGCTCGATCGCGTCGAAGTCGTCGTTGCCGACATCACCACGCTGGACGTCGACGCCATCGTCAATGCCGCCAATCGCTCGCTGCTGGGCGGTGGCGGCGTCGACGGGGCCATCCACCGTGCGGCGGGGCCGGAGCTGCTCGAGGAATGCCGCGCGCTCGGCGGCTGCGAGACGGGGGAGGCCAAGATCACGCGCGGCTACCGCTTGAAGGCACGGCACGTGATCCATACGGTAGGACCCGTGTGGCAAGGCGGCGCGTGCGATGAACGTCGGCTGCTGGCCAACGCGTACGCCAACTCGCTGGCCTTGGCTCGCAGCCGTGGGCTTGCCTCCATCGCCTTTCCCGCGATCTCGACCGGCGTTTACGGTTACCCGCCGCGGCAGGCGGCGGACGTCGCGGTCGCCACCGTGCTTCACCACCTCGACAACGATCACCCGCCTGCGCGCGTCATCTTCTGCTGCTTTGCTCCCCAGTCGGCACGCCTGCATGAGGATGCACTGCGCGCGCACAGGACTTGAGCGCGCTGGTTGAAGGTTAAGGATATTTCATTCTGAGACCATTTCCGGGACACCGTTTCCGGTGCATAACAGCGCCGGTGGCCACGGTTCTTGTTCTTCCCGCTCGCTGGGCTTTGCAGCGCGCCACGGCGCGAACAGGATGGGATGGCCTGGGTCGGCGGATTTATGCTCAGAAACAAGAGAATGACAAAATCGCGTCGCCAAACCGCCCGCATGAACAGCGATCCTCGAATCGGAGAAAATTTTTCTTCGACCTGTCCAGAGAATGCGGGGCGGTCATGGGATCGGAAGGGCCGAACGGATTTCGCGAGCCCGCATAGGGCGCGCAGGTAGAGACCAAACAGCGAGCATCGGCGGGCTGGGAGTTACGAGATGGGCTTGGACATCAAAGCGGCGGTAGACGGGATCGCCGCGTTCGCAAGCCAGAATTACATCTACCTTCTCGCCGGTCTTGTCGTGCTGCTGCTGTTCGGCAGCAACCGCATCCGCGACAGCATACACAAGGCCCTGACCGACAACTGGCAACTGACGCTGCTGGCCTCAACCGGCATCGCGCTGTCGCTGGCGTCCGCCTACACGACCTTCGACGGCCTGCGCAATTTCACCAGCGCGCCGCTGCTGTCGGTGTTCATCTCCTTCGGCATCCAGGGTGTGATGCTGATCGTCGCCTGGCTGATCGGCGAGAGCTTCGCCGTCGGCATGAACCAGCGCGCGGCCGATGGACGACGGATCCGGCTCGTGGACGCCACGGTCGGCGCCCTCCTCGGCATCGCCTTCGTCGGCGTCGTCTTCTACTGGGTGCTGAACCAGTCCCACGCCGTCTACATGACGAGCTCCGGGTTCAGCGCCGACGCAGGCAAGTTCGCCAACGTGTCGGTCTACTTCCTGATGGCGCTCGTGCTGTTCGGCATGCTGGCGTTCGGCTTCCGGCGTGGCGGGGATATCTCCACGCCGTACGTTCAGAGCCTGCGCCTGATCGTCAAGAACGGCGTGCTGTGGGTCATGTTCCTGGCGTCCATGGCGGCGTCGGTGTTCTTCTCCTTCGACTCGCACTTCAACGCCATTTTCCCGGCCGAGCAGCGCAAGCGTGCCGCCGAGATTCGCACCACCAACCAGATCGGCGGCGTCGTTGCCGACATCGGGGCGCTGACGCAGAAGCGTCAGATCGAGGAGGCCGAGCGGCTGTTCGAGACCGACGGCTGGAAGGCCTACGACAAGCAGCTGGTCGGCCTCGCCCAGGCAGCGCAAGGCGCGCAGGCCGAGATCGAGAAATTCTTCGTGCAGCAGATGGAGGAGCGGCGCCGCGCCATCAATCAGCAGCAGGAGCGCATCGCGACCGCCCAGAGCGGCCAGGCGGGGCTTGCCGTCAAGAAGATCTCGCTGACCGAGGAGCTGTCCCGCCTCAAGGCCGAGCGTCCCGGGCTC
>DATFCC010000007.1:0-3424 GCA_035253505.1 Hyphomicrobiaceae bacterium | reverse complement strand
TGATGCTGCAACGCAGAACGAGGTCTCTGATGCGGTGACCCCGGCCGCGCCCCGACGCCATCGAACGATTGGGGCGTGAAAGAAAGGATGGAGTGAGATCATGAGCGATACGACCGCCACTGTGCACGCCGTCGAGGGCACGGCGCGCAAGCTTTGGCCCACGGAGACCGGCAAGTTTCGCGACCACCTGCTGCGCCTCGACAAGGAGAGCCGGCGGCTGCGCTTTGCCCACTCGGTCTCGGACAGTTTCATCGAGGACTACGCGAGCCGCATGGCTGAGCTCGGCAGCGTCGTCTACGGCTTCATCGTCGATGGTCGCGTGCGCGCGGCGGCCGAGCTGCGCAGGCTGGGCGATGCCTGGGGGGAAGAGGCGGAGGCGGCCTTCTCGGTGGAGAAGGTGTACCAGGATCAAGGCATCGGCACGGAGCTGATGGGCCGCGTCGTCCGTGCGGCGCGCAACCGCGGCATCCGCCGTCTCTACATGAGCTGCCTCGCCGAGAACTCGAAGATGCAGGCGATCGCCCGCAAGCACGAGGCCGATTTGCGCTTCGAGTACGGCGAGGTGGTCGGCGAGATCCTGCCGGAGACGCCCAACTACTTCTCGATCATGGCGGAAGCCGCCGAGGATCGCGTCGGCTTCATGATCGCGGTGCTCGAGCTGCAGAGCCGCCTCGTGCGCGCCGCCTGACGGCGGCTTGCGGCCGGCCGCGCGGTTCGGCGAGCCGCCCGGCCCCAGCTATCCTGCAGGAGGTTCGGGGCGGACCGAGCGGCGCCGAACGCCGCGCGCTTCGAGGTCGTCGGCGAGCCGCTGCTGGCGCCGTCCGTCGATGACGAGCCAGGCAACATAAACAACGAGCCCCCCCGCCACCGCCAGATAGGCGAGCCAGACGTAGGCGGCGTGTGGTCCCAGGTCCATGCGCCTCACCCGGCTGGCTGGCCGATCAGGCCCGCATTGGCTTGCACCTCGGAGCTGCGCAGCGACTTGACGCGGCGGCGCAGAACCTCGTTGCGCATGGCCTTGAGATGCATGGCCACGAACAGGAACGTCATGGCCACTGCCATGGTCAGAAGCGGCCACAGCAGCGAGGAATGGATGGTGGGCGCGCCGAGGCGCATGACGCTGGCCGGCTGATGCAGGCTGTTCCACTCCACCGAGAACTTGATGACCGGAAGGATGACGATGCCGACGAGGCTCAGCACGGCCGTCAGCTTGGCCGCCAGCGTCTCGTCCTCGATCGACGAGCGCAGCGCGACGAGCCCGAGATAAAGGAAGAAGAGGATCAGCACGGAGGTCAGGCGCGGGTCCCACACCCAGAACGCGCCCCACATGGGCTTGCCCCACAGCATGCCGGTGACTAGGCAGAGCCCGGTGAAGAGGGCGCCGATGGGCGCGGCAGCCTTGGCCGAGACGTCGGCCAGCGGGTGGCGGAACACCAGTAGCCCGAAGCTCGACAGTGCCACGAGCACGTAGCCGAACATGGCGAGCCACGCGCACGGCACATGCACGAACATGATCTTGGCCGTGTGCCCCTGCTGATAGTCGGGCGGGGCGGCGAAGGCCATGCAGAGGCCGACCGCCAGAAGCACGGCTGCGGCACCCCCGATCCACGGCAGCAGCCGTCCGGAGAGATCCATGAACCGCGTGGGGTTGGCCAAACGCTGCGTCAAGCTTGGCATGGCAATGGTCTAACGAGAATGCGGGGCCAGCACAACGCGTTAGAAGTACCAATTGAGGCCGCAGCATGGTCGGCACCGACGGCTGCGCCGGAGGCATCGCGCCCGCTCGGAGTGGGCTTGATCGGTGGATTTACTGCATCTGGAAGCGCAGCGCGGCGGCCGCCGCGAGGGGACCGAGCACCACGGCGGCGAGCGAGATTGCGCAAAGGATCAGGAAGGGGGGCAGGGACGAGGCCTCCGCGAAGCCCGCCGCGCGTACGGTCTCGATGCCGAACACGAGCGTGGGAACAAACAGCGGAAGCATGAGCAGCGCCAGGAGCAGGCCCCCCCGGCGGCTGCGCAGCGTGAGCGCCGCTCCGACGGCGCCAAGCGTGCTGACCGCCGGCGTTCCGGCCAGCATGCTGAGAATGAGGATGCCGTAGCTCTCGGGTTGCAGGTTGAGCAGCAGCCCGAGCAATGGTGCCAGTGCGATGAGCGGCAGGCCGGTCGTCAGCCAGTGCGCAAGGCTCTTGGCCGCGGCGACCGCTTCCAGCGGCAGCGGGCCAAGCGCCAGCACCTCGAGCGAGCCGTCCTCCAGGTCGGTCTCGAACATGCGGCCGAGAGACAGCAACGCCGCGAGCAGCAGCGCCACCCACAGCACGCCCGGCGCTATCCGCGTCAGCAAGTTGAGATCGGGTCCGATGCCCAGCGGCAGGAGCGTCACCACGACGACGTAGAAGCCGAGCGCAATCCCGATTGCGCCCCCCTCTCGCCTGGCGATGCGCAGGTCGCGGCCGACAAGCTCCAGGAATGGCCTCATGCCGCGGCCACCACCGGTCCGAGCTGAAGCTCACGGGCCGTAGCCAAGCCGAGCGGCACGTGCGTGGCGGCGACAAGGAGCCCGCCGTCGTCGAGGTGGGCGGAGACGATTCGCAACAGCGCCGCCTGGGCCGCAGCGTCGAGTGACACGGTGGGCTCGTCGAGCAGCCACACCGGCCGCTTCGCCAGCAGCACGCGCGCGAGGCCAAGCCGCCGCCGCTGCCCGGCCGACAGGTATGCCACGGGCATGTCGCGCAGCCGGTCGAGGCCGAACGCCTCCAGCGCTGCATCGATCATGCCGCTGCCGCCGCCCAGGAAACCGGACCAGAACCTGGCGTTCTCCTCCACGGTCAAGCCCGGCTTCACGGCGTCGAGATGGCCGAGATAATGACATTGCTCGCCCACGCCCCTCTCGGCATCTCCGCCGTCGAGGCGGAGCGTTCCCGCTGATGGCGCCAGCAACCCGGCGATGATGCGGATGAGTGTGGTCTTTCCCGAACCGTTGGGACCGACCAGCACCAACGCCCCGCCGGCATCGACGGCGAACGAGACTCGGGCGAATATCGAGCGCTCGCCACGAGTTGATGCGAGGCCCTCGGCTATGAGCTGCATGAGGGCTTCCCCGGCCCGGCGGTGCATATTAGAACCGTTTTATAAGACCGGGGTCCGCCGCGAGGCCAGTGAGATGCGGGCGCACCCGCCCCCGGCCGTCTGTTTGCAAGGGCCCGGCCATCCATCGCCGGTGGCCTTGGATCGCAAGGAGATCGAGATAATGAGCGCCGCACCCGCATCGCCCGACAGCTTCAAGTGCCTCAAGACCTTGAAGGTCGGCTCCAAGACCTACGAGTACTTCTCCCTGCCTGACGCCGAGAAGAATGGCCTGCCCGGCATTTCCAGGTTGCCCATCTCCCTGAAAGTGCTGATCGAGAACCTGCTGCGCCACGAGGAC
>DATFCC010000006.1:0-12006 GCA_035253505.1 Hyphomicrobiaceae bacterium | reverse complement strand
AGGGGCATAGTCTGGCGTCCTTCCTAGCTTTTCTGTTTGGTCGCTTCGCGAGCGGGGCCAGCCCCGCACCCCGCTGGCGGGACACCCGCCAGACCACCCGGCTTTCGCGTTCAAAAGGAGGGTAGCTCGAGGGGTCGACCGGATTGCAAAGCGGGAGCCCTGGTCCTGCAGCGAACCGGCTACACCGTCGGCTTGCCGGCGACGAATGGCGCCAGCGCCTGCGTGATGAACCGGTGGGCGGGCGTCGGCACGCCGGCCTGGGCGCCGAGCCGCACCGCCACGCCCGAAAGATGATCGACCTCGATCGGCTTGCCGGCCAGGATGTCGTGCGCCATCGACGCCAGGAAGCCCTTCGGCATGTTGTCGAAGCCCTCCATGAGCCGGCCGACGTCCGCGGTCTCCAGTCCGGTCTTCAGCGCCACGCCCACCGCGACCGTCTCCTCCACAAGCTGCTGCAGCAGCTCGCGCGACTTGGGATTGCTGCGCACGGGGCCGATCGGTCCGCGCGTCAGTGCGGTCATGGCGGCGTGCGGCGCCAGCATGGCGAACTTGATCCACAGGTCGCGCCGGATGTTCGGCGAGAGCACCGCGTCGATGCCCGCCGCCTTGCACGCCTGGTGGAAGGCCGCCGTGCGGCTGCTCGGCTTGCCGTCGGCCTCGGCGAACTCGATCTTGGCGAAGTTGCCGGCCTGCCGGATGACGCCGGGCTCGATGATGTGCGCGGCAATGCGCGCCACACCCGGCACCACGCCCGTCGCGCCGACGACCTTGCCGATCCGCTCGGCGCTCTCCACGCCGTTCTGGAACGTGAACACCGTCGCACCCTTGCCGACCAGACCCTTCAGGCTCTCGGCCGCGTTCTCGGTGTCGCCCAGCTTGACGGCGAAAATCACGGCATCGGCGGCGGCGATCTCGCGCGCGTCAGCGACCACCGGCACCGGCTTCAGATGCAGCTCGCCGATGTCGCTGTCGAGGCGGAGGCCATGCTTGCGCATGGCATCGAGGTGGGCACCGCGGGCCACGAACGTCACGTCGTTGCCCGCTGCCGCCAGCCGCGCGCCGAAGTACCCACCGACCCCGCCGGAGCCCATCACCGTGATCTTCATCGCTCACCTCGACAATTCCTCGCGCGCGCCACTGAGCGCGCGCGCAGCCTTTCACGTTTCGAAAGGGGTCAGACCCCTCGCGCCAACGTCACCTTTCGCTCCTCCCCGTTCAGTCGAGGGGCCTGACCCCTTTCCCTGATCTCCCTTCGACTGCTTCCCTCCAGGGAGAGGATAACTCGTGGCCCCGGCACGGACCGAGGTCGCGAGTATAGGGGTTCATCGCGCCGGCACCCACTCACGGCGTGACGACGACGCGGCCGACGATCTTGCCGTTGCGCAGGTCATCGAGCGTGGCGCTGGTGCGGTCGAGAGGTCGCAGCTCGACGGGGATCGGCGCCACCTTGCCGGCCTTGACCAGCGCCAGCATCTCCGCTGCCTCTGCCGGCGAGCCGACGTAGCTGCCCATGATGGTCAGCGCGCGCAGGGGGAACATCGGCACCGGCATGGCGAAGCCGCCGCCGAACAGCCCCACGACGATGGCGGCACCGCCCTTGGCCACCGGCCCGTGCGCGAAGGCCAGCGACTTGTCCGAGCCGACGAAATCGACCGCCGCGCCCACGCCGCCGCCCGAGGCCTTGGCGATGGCCTTGCGCGCGCCCGGATCGGCGGCGTCGAAGGCGTCCGCGGCGCCGAGCTTCAACGCCGCCTCGCGCTTGGCCGCATCGATGTCGGCGACGAGGATCGGCTTGTCGGTCAGCGCACGCGCGAACTGCAACCCCATCATGCCGACGCCGCCGAGGCCGACGATCAGCAGCGGGCCGGCGCGCAGATAGGGAATCGCTTTCTTCACCGCGCCGTAGCCGGTGAGGCCGGAGCACATCAGCGCGCCTGCGATCTCGGGCGCGATGCCCTCCACGTCGAGTAGGTAGCGCGGATGCGGCACCACCACGTGGCTCGCGTATCCGCCATCGACGGTGACGCCGAGCACGCGCGGCGCGTTGCACAGGTGCTCATCGCCGCGCGCGCAGAGCCCGCATGTGCCGCAGCCGATCCATGGATAGGCGGCGTAGCGCTTGCCCTTCGCCACGCCCTGCGCGTCCGGGCCGGCGGCCTCGACGGTGCCGGCGATCTCATGGCCCAGCGTGAACGGCATCGGCCGGTTGCCGCGGACATCGAGCTTGTTGCCGCCGCCGAGATCGAAATAGCCGTCCTGCAGGTGCACGTCGGAATGGCATACGCCGCAATGCGACACGCGCAGCACCACCTCGCTGCCCTTGGGCTGCGGCGTGGGCGCCTCGGTCGGCTGCAACGGCTTGCCGTAGTCGACGAGCGATTGGCGGTGCATGCGGAACCTCGCGGGCTGAGCTTGACTGACTATAATCAGCCTAGCAGAAGTCCCACACGACATGCCACGGCGTAGGGTGCAATAGGCGAGGCCGTATTGCACCGGTCGATCACGGGCCACACGGTGCAATACGCTGCGCTATTGCACCCTACGCCCGCACGTTTCGCTACCGCCCCACGAACCTTGGCAACCGCCGCTCGTTGGTGGCGTCGACGCCTTCCTTGAAGTCGGCCGTCTTGCGCAGGCGCGTCTGCTTCTCGAGCTCGATGTCGGTGGCGGCGCGCACCTTGTCGGCGAGCCCGGCCCGCATTGTCGCTCGCGTCTCGAGCACGCCCAGCGGCGCGGCAATGGCGATCTCGGCCGCCAGCTTCTGCGCCGCGGAGCGCACCTCGGCCTGCGGCACCAGCACATCGGCGAGACCCATCTTCACGGCTTCGTCGCCGGGAACGCGGCGGCTCGTATAGAACATCAGCGCCGCCTTCGACGGCCCGATCAGGGCCGGCAGCGTGTACGTGAGCCCGAACCCGGGGTGGAAGCCGAGCCGCGTGAAGTTCGCGGAGAAGCGCGCCTCGGGACAGGTCACGCGCATGTCCGGCACCAGCGCCAGCCCGAGCCCACCACCGACCGCTGCACCGTGGATGGCGCCGACGATCGGCTTGGCGGTGCGGAAGAGGCGCACGGCTTCGATGTAGAGGTGGCCGGCCTGGCCGGCCTCCGACTTCTTGACCAGGACGTCCTGCACATCGGAGCCGCCGCCGAGCTTGGCGCCGGCGCAGAACGCCGTGCCCTGCGCCGCCAGCACGATGGCGCGGCACTTGTCGTTCTTGTCCAGCGCCTCGCAGGCATCGGCGATCTGGCGGATCAGCTCGATGTCGAAGAAATTGTGCGGCGGGCGGCGGATCTCGATGGTCGCCACCATGTCGTCCGTCAGCTCGACCGCGATGTCCTTGAACGGGCCCATGTACCTTGCTCCTCCAATGGTTGCGCGCCCCTCTCCCCTCCGGGGAGAGGACGTGAGGCCATGACTTGCGACCGTGCCCTCCGGCCGCGCCTCGATCACCAAGCTCGATGGCACGGTCGCAAGTCATTCGGCCGAACTGGCGAGGGGGAACTTCACGGCAGGCAAGTGCAGGCCCCCTCATCCGGCCCTTCGGGCCACCTTCTCCCCAAGGGGAGAAGGGCCGCAAGGGGCCTCCGCGCAAACTTCTCTACCGCAGCCCCAGTCCCCTGGCGATGATGCCGCGCAGCACCTCCGTGGTGCCGCCCTGAATGGTGAGCTTGGGCGCGATCATGGTGGCGTAGGTCATCTGTTCCTCGAAGCTGGCACGGTTGGCCGAACCCTCATCGACGAACGCGGCGAGGTCGCGCGCCTTGTGCGGCAGCCGCTGCTCCCAGATCGTGCCGAGGTCCTTGACGATGGCTGCCTCCACAACGGGCTCCTTGCCCGCGTGCAGCATGCCGGCCACCGACACCGACATGCGCCGCAGCGCGTGCACCTGCGCCACCAGCCGGCCGATGCCCTCCGCGCCGCGCGTATCAGGCTTGGGTCCCAACGCGCGTGTGAGTTCGGTCAGCACGTAGAAAGTCTCGAGGAACCGCTCTGGCCCGCTGCGCTCGTAGGCGAGTTCGCTGGTCGCCTGCTTCCAGGCGCCGTCCACCTCGCCCAGCACGTGGTCGTCGGGCATGAACGCGTCCTGGAACACCACCTCGTTGAAGTCGTGCTGTCCGGTCATCTGGTAGACTGGATTGACGGTGATGCCCGGTGTTTTCATGTCGACGACGAACTGGGTGAGCCCATGCCGGCGGTTCTCCTTGGTCGGCGGCGAGGTGCGGAAGAGGCCGATCAGGTAGTGGGCGTGATGGGCGCTGCTGGTCCAGATCTTGGTGCCGTTGATGAGCCAGCCGCCCTTGGTCTTGGTGGCCTTGGTCTTGGCCGCGAACAGGTCGGAGCCGGAGTTGGGCTCGCTCATGCCGATGGCGAAGCACACCTCGCCCTTGCAGATACGCGGCAGGATGTCGGCCTTCACGCGCTCGCTGCCGTACCTGAGGATGACGGGGCCGCTCTGGCGATCGGCGACGAAGTGCAGCCGCACCGGAGCATTGGCCACGCGGAACTCCTCGGTGACGACGTAGCGCTCCAGGAAGGTGCGCTCGTGACCGCCGTACTTCTTCGGCCACGTCATGCCGATCCAGCCCTTCGCGCCGACCTTGCGGCTGAACTCCTCGCTGAAGGCACCGTCGATGCCGCCGCCGATGTTGGCGTTGAGCGTGCCGGCGGCGCTCTCCTCGGCGAGGAACGCACGCACCTCCTCGCGCAGCTTCTGGCACTCCGGAGGCAGGCGCATGGTGTCGAAGGTCAGCTCGGTGGCCATGGAGAATCGTCCTTCTCAGCGTGCTGCCAGCATGGGCCACAGCCCGTCGGCACCTTTGGCGGCGACGAGGTTGCCGAGCTTCACCGCCCACTGGCTCTCGTTGCCGAAGTCGTCGCGCCAACCCCACAGGCGGCGCGTGAAGCGATGCAGCGTGTGCTCCTTGGTGAAGCCGATGGCGCCGAGCACCTGATGGGCGATGGCCGCGCCCTCGGTCGCCGCCTCGCCGACGCGGATCTTGGCGGACGCCGCCTCCAGGAACACGTCCTCGCCGAAGGTCCGGGCGTTGGCCACCGTGTCGGCGGCCGAGCCGGCCGCGGCCATGGCCACGGCCACCTCGCCGGCAAGGCGGGCAAGGTTGTGCTGCACGGCCTGGAACTTGGCGATCGGCCGCTCGAAGGCAACGCGCTCGTTGGCGTAGCCCACCGACAGTGCCAGGATGGCCTCGAGCGCCCCCGACATCTGCACGGCACGAACGGTTGCGCCCATCAGCATCAGGCTCTGGGCATCGAGGCCGGATGGCGCGTCCTTGAAGGACACTGCGCGCGCGCCGCCGAAGGCGACGGTGTTGAGCGGGTCGCCGCTGATGCCGGTGGCCTCGGAAATACGCGCCTGGGCGGCCTCCACCAGCGCGACGGCGTCGCCGCCGGCCTCGCGGCGCGCCAGGACAACGAGATGCGTTGCACGCTTGGCGAAGGGGACGGCGCGCAGCGAGCCGGTCAGCGTGCCGGCGCCGGAGACGGCCACCTTGTCGCCGTCGCGGGCCGGGGCGCAGGCCATCGGCCCCTTGGGCGAGGCGATGCCGGCGCGGGACAACAGCCAGCCAGCCAGCAGCGTCTCCGCGAGCGGCAGCGCGGTCGCAAAACGGCCCGCCTCGCGCAGAACGGCAAATCCATCGGCCATATCGGCCCCGGCGCCACCCAGCTCCTCGGGCACCCAGGCCAGCGTGAGGCCCGCCGCCTCCAGCGCCGCCCACGCCGGGGCTTTCCAGCCGTCGTCCTTGGCACGGTTGACGGTCTGGGGATCGGCAAGATCGCTCAGGATCCGCTTGGCCGTGTCGGCGATCAGATTCGAATTGTCCATCGGGCGTTCCCTGGGCGGTGTTGCGCACATTTCAGCACGGGCCTTCGGGGCGCGCTATCCTTTCCTCGGCCTGCGACGCTCCGCCGTCGGCTCGCGCCGGCGTGCGTTGCCGGTGATCGGCGGAACGCTTAACCACGCAGGCGTATGAGTTGCGCGGATGAGCGCGCAAGGCGGGATACATTGGCGCGCGACCGCCGCCTCATGCCGCGGAGAATGAGATGGACTTGCCGTCACCGGCCGACAAAAAGGAGCGCACCGTCCTCGTGCTGCAGGGCGGAGGCGCACTCGGCGCATACCAGGCTGGCGCCTACGAGGCGCTGGCGGAGGCCGGGCACATGCCGGACTGGCTCGCCGGCATCTCCATCGGCGCCGTCAACGCCGCGATCATTGCCGGCAATACGCCCGGCGACAGGGTGACGCGCCTGCGCTCCTTCTGGGAGCGGGTGTCCTCGCAATTGCAGGCGGGCCCTCTGCTCGACGGCACCGACCCGCGCGAATTCTTCAACTACGTGAGTGCGGCCTACGTTTCCACCCTGGGCGTGCCCGGCTTCTTCGAGCCGCGCTTTCCGCCGGCACCGCTGATGCCGCGCGGCTCGCAGGCGGCGCTCAGCGTCTACGATTCCGCTCCCCTGAAAGAGACACTGATGGAGCTGGTCGACTTCGACCTGCTCGAAACGGGCGACGTACGGCTCAGCGTCGGTGCCGTCAACATTCGCACCGGCAATTTCGCCTACTTCGACTCCCACGACATGAAGCTTGGCCCCGAGCACATCATGGCGTCGGGCGCCCTGCCGCCCGGACTGCCGCCTGTCATCATCGAAGGCGAAGCCTACTGGGACGGCGGGCTCGTCTCCAACACGCCCCTGCAGTACGTGCTCGACTACACCGGCGAGCCCAGCGACAAGTGCATCTTCCAGGTGGACCTCTTCAGCGCGCGCGGCTCGATGCCCGAGACGCTGCTGGACGTGGCGCAACGCGAGAAGGAGATCCGCTACTCGAGCCGCACCCGGCTGGCCACCGACAGCTATATGGAGCGCCAGACCATGCGGCGCGCCATCCGCAAGGTGCTGGAGCGGATGCCGCCCGAGTTGCAGGGCGACGAGGAGAGCAAGCTCCTTTCCCAATGGTGCGAGTGCGACACGGCGGTCACCATCGTGCACCTGATCCACCGTCGCGCCGCGTACGACACGCACGCCCAGGACTACGAGTTCTCGCGTCTCTCCGTGGAGGAGCACTGGCAGGCTGGCCGCGACGACGTCCGCCGCACGCTGCGCAATCCCAAGTGGCGCCACCGCGAGCGGCCGAAATCGGGCGTGCAGGTGCTCGACCTCGCCGGCGACTGAGGCGGGGGGCCTCAACCGTGGCGTTGAACGGGGCAGACGCTACTCCGCACCGGTAGCGGTGGGAGAAGGGCGCTGAGGCCGGCACTCGGCCGCACCGTTGTCACCGCGCATTTGCTGCAGCAGTGTAGGCGACAGTGAGCACGAGGATGCGAGGCCTGGTCGGATGACGATTGCATGCGCACCCTGTTGAGCTGGAGCAGCGGCAAGGACTCGGCCTGGGCTCTGCATGTGCTGCAGCAGGACCCGGCCATCGAGCTCGCCGGGCTGGTGACGACCATCAACGCCGCCTTCGACCGGGTGGCCATGCATGGCGTGCGCCGCGAGCTGGTTGAGGCCCAGGCCTCTGCGGCCGGGCTACCCCTGCACCTCCTCCCGATCCCGTACCCCTGCCCCAACGAGGAGTACGAGCGCGTGATGGGCACCTTCGTCGCCGGCCAGGTGGCCCAAGGCATCGAAGCCATCGCATTCGGCGACCTGTTTCTCGAAGACATCCGGCGCTACCGTGAGAACAGACTGGCGGGCTCGGGGATGCGGCCGCTGTTTCCGCTCTGGGGCAGGGAAACGGGGAAGCTCGCGCGTACCATGGTGGATGGCGGGCTCGAGGCCTACGTCACCTGCGTCGACCCCCGCAAGCTGCCGGCCAGCTTCGCTGGCCGCCGGTTCGACGCGCAGTTGCTGGCAGATCTGCCCGGGGGCATCGACCCGTGCGCGGAAAACGGGGAGTTTCACTCCTTCGCCAGTGCGGGACCCATGTTCCGCTCACGCATCCCGGTGGAGGTCGGTGAGACCGTCACCCGCGACGGCTTCGTGTTCTGCGATTTGATGCCGGCGCAGACCCCCAATTCCCAACGCACCTTGAAGGGAACGGGCCGGCATGCGGAAGGCGCGCCCTCAGCGAGCCAGGCGGGATAAGGTCCCTCATGGCGAGTGCGGTTGCCTCTAACCGATTCGGAGTAATGACCGGTACCCAGACCGTGATAATGGTGGCTGAAGCTCCTCGACCACAAGCGGTCGCATGTCATGGCCGCGCAACCGCATAACGCAGCGGGAAAGTGGCCCTGAGCGACACTTCGGAAAACGCATGCCGGCAACGCAACGCATCGTCAGCCTGATCGCCAGCGCCACCGAGATCGTCTGCGCGCTGGGCTGCCGCGACCGGCTCGTCGGCCGCAGCCATGAATGCGACTATCCAGCCGATGTGCTCCGGCTGCCGGCGCTCACCGAGCCGAAGTTCAAGGTGGAGGGCAGCAGCGCCGATATCGACGCTCGCGTGCGCGAGATCGTGCGCGACGGCCTGTCGGTCTACCGCGTCGATGGCGAGGCGCTGCGGGCGCTCGATCCCGACGTGATCGTCACGCAGGATCACTGCGAGGTGTGCGCCGTGAGCCTCAGCGACGTGGAGGCCGCCACCTGCACCTGGACCGGGCGGAGCGTCGACATCGTATCCCTCAGACCCGACTCCATGGCCGACGCCTACGCTGATATCTCCCGCGTGGCGCGCGCGCTGGGCAGGCCGGAAGCCGGTGACGGTGTCGTCGCGGAGATGCAGGCCCGGCTCGTTGCCGTGCGCAACCGGGTAGCAGCCAGGCCGCGACCGCGCGTGGCCTTCATCGAATGGGTCGAGCCGCTGATGGCCGGCGGCAACTGGATGCCGGAGCTCATCGATTGCGCGGGTGGCCACAACCTGTTCGGCGAGGCCGGCAAGCATTCCGGCTGGATGCAATGGGAGGAGGTGACCGCCGCCGATCCGGAGGTCATCGTCGTCGCCCCGTGCGGATACGGGCTGGAGCGCTGCCTGCAGGAGCTGCCGCTGCTGCAAGCCAAGCCCGGTTGGGACCGCGTGGCGGCCGTGCGCACCGGCCGTGTCTACTTCGCCGACGGCAACGCGTATTTCAACCGCCCGGGGCCCCGCCTTGCCGACTCCGCGGAAATGATGGCCGACATGCTGCACCTGACCCCCGACGCCGACGCCGATCCCGGCGGGCGGTGGGTGCGCGGCCCCCGCCGATCCTGAGGTGGCGGCGCCAAGCAACCATTGGCCCACGGAGCGCATTGCCGGGTCGGCCCATGCGGGGCCATGGGCACGAGAATCACGCAGATGCGCTTATGGGCCTTGGCGACGTTCATCGCTCTTCTTGCCATCGCGGGCTCTGCGGCGGCCATCGGCCGGTGAACGGCGCGGAGCGCGCCAAGCTCGCCGCTGCCATCGCCGCGGCCGGGTGCACCGGCGGAAAGCTGGAATTCGACGACGGCCACTTCGAGGCCGACGACGTCATCTGCAGCGACGGCAAGAAGTATGACCTGAAGTTCGACGACGCCTTCAAGCTCGTGCAGCAGAAGCTCGAGGATTGAGTCAGGCCCTAGGCCGCCTCCTCGCCGTAGTAGAGCATCGACACATGCTCGGCCTCGGCGAAGAACAGCCAGCGCTCGACGGCGAGGCCAACCGCCATGGACAGCACGGCGAGCAGCGAACCGGCGATGCGAAGCCCGAAAAGCTGCGAGAGCAACAGGCACGCGGCCGGCACGCCGAAGGCAAGCAGCAGCGCCAGGCGGCGCAGCTTCATGGCGTGCTTGCGCGCAACCTTGTAGCCCATCTCGCGCATCACGAAGTTGGGCTGCGTGTGGGGCGGCTCCAGCATTCGCACCTTGCCGAGATGGCCGAGCCCCGTCGCCGCCTCGATCGTATGGATGCGCAGCTCGCCGTCGATCCTGAGCCAATAGGCCCACTTGAGGCCCGCGGCGATGACGAGCGCAACGATCGCAAGCCAGGTGGGCCAGGCGCGGCTATCGCCAAAAAGCGCCAGGAGCAGATGGAGCATCACCGCGCCGCTGGCGAGGCCGAACGCAATATAGATGGGCGCCGTCAGCGGCTGGTGCCACTGCCGGATCGTGGGCAGGGAGGCGTAGATCATTCCGGTCGCATAGAGCGTGAGCAGCGCGCAGGCCGGCGTCAGGAGCGCGGCCAGCGCGAATACGCCATGCAGCGATTGCAGGAGCACCCAGCCGATGCCCAGCACCGCCGCGGCGATGGCCGTGGCAACTGCCATCACGCCTTCCCGCGACAGCCACGAGGTGCGCCACTGCGAAAAGGCGCGCCAGGCGCGCTCGGGCCGGCCGAGATGCAACGTGGACGACGCCAGCCCGCCGGCGACCAGCACGAAGGCCATGGCCAGCCCCGCCAGCCCCAACCCCCACTCGACCGGCACGGCACCGATGAGGCCGAACAGCGAGAGCCAAACGAGAAGGCCCAGGCCGGCGCCCGACGCCGTCGTAAACAGGATGACCGAGTAGGCCGGGTGCATGAGGAGGTGCGCTCACCGTGGCAGGGCGGCATGCGCTCGCAGAGGGCGGGCCGCCACGGCTCACTTCTCGGGCGGGTCGACCCGCCCGTCAAGGATGGGTGCGCGGCGGCATCGCCCAGTTTCGGCAACGAGGATGTGGCGGCGCATATGTCGCCCGCCTCAGGCGGCCGGCGCGGCCGCCTTGTCGACCAGGGCGGCCAGGTCCGGCGCTATGGCGGGCGCCTCGGTCCTCAGAAACGCCAGCAGCGCGCGCTCGTTGGGCGTCAGCCGGCCGTCGCGGCCGAGCCGCTCGGCAAGCCACTCCACCGTCACCGGCGCCAGGGCCTCCTGCGTGATGATCTCCACCTTCTGCTGCGTCAGCCGGCCAATGGCGCGCTCCTCCTTGGTCTGCTCGCGATAGCCCGAGAACAGCCCCTCGAGACCCGAGGCGACGCCGCTCAGAATGGCGTCCAGGGACAGGTCGCCGCGCCGTTCCAGCCAAGCCTCGCGGGCGAGCGCCACCTCGCGCGGCGGGGGCGCATAGCCGGACGCCGAGAGCACGCAGTTGGCGATGGCCTTGACGAACAGGTCCGTCCAGGCGGGATCGTTGTCGCCCTCCGTTGTGGCCTCGTCGATGGCGAACAGCATCTCGGCTTCCGTGCGCGTCACGCCGATGCAGCCGTCGCTGGCGGCGGCATGGAGAATGCGGCGCAGCAACTCCACGTCGGCCGCCGACACGACGCCCGGCTCGAGGCTCTTGCCCGAGCGCAGCGGCCCCGTGCCGCTGACCACGGCTAGCCTCACCTGCTCCAGCGCGAAGCGCACCAGGCTCTGCGGCGCCCAGCGGGCCTTGTCGAGCACGTTGATGAGCAGATCGAGCTCGGTCTTGGTATCCACGTGGCCGTCGCGGGCGATGCGGTCGATCAGCCACTGCGCGTTGGCGGCGGTGAGGTAGCCCCTCGGCTCCGCCTGCTCGACGAGGTAATCGGTGATGGTCTCCGTGAAGCATTCGGCCCAGGCGGGGTCCTGGACCGGGCAGGCGTCGTTGAGACCGAATATGACGTCCGCCTCCTCGGGGGAGATGGTGCCGTCGTCGTAATAGTTGCGGCGCAGCTTGAGGACGTCGGCGTCCTTGATGCTGCCGCGCGCCTTGATTTCCGCGATCGAAACCGCGTTGAGTACCGCCATAGCCAGCCCCCGGCCAATCGCGGGCAACCTAGGGCGCGCATGGTTACCATCGTGCTAATGGGGGCGCACCACAGGGGGCTTGGCGGCGCCCTGTAGCGCGGCTGCATCGGCGGGGGGCGGAAATCCCCAGGCGCGCGGGCAGCCACGGATGACATCGCTTCAGGCTCCATGTTAGGAGCCGGTATACCCAGCGATAACCATCGGGCACCTTGAAATACCGGCCGGACATCGACGGATTGCGTGCCGTTGCCGTGATCGCGGTCGTCTTCTTCCACGCCAAGCTTCCGGGTTTCAACGGCGGCTTCATTGGCGTCGACGTGTTCTTCGTGATCTCGGGCTATCTCATAACCG
>DATFCC010000005.1:0-6356 GCA_035253505.1 Hyphomicrobiaceae bacterium | reverse complement strand
GTGTTGAAGAGGAACAGCACCTTGTCCTCCTCGACCAGCTTGCGCACCATCTCCACCGTCTTCGGCGGGCTGTAGCCGTCGTCGTAGGTGATGAAATTGATCTTGCGGCCGTTGATGCCGCCGTCGTCGTTCACCTTCTTGAAGAAGGCCTCGATGGTCTTGCCGATGATGCCGTAGGCCGAGGCGTTGCCGGAGTAGGGGTTGGTGTGGCCGATCTTGATCTCGGTGTCGGACGCGCCCTCGTCATAAGTTTTCTGTGCGCTGGCCGGGGCAGCGCCCAAGCCCAGTGCCAGCGCGGCTGAGCCGGCCAGCAGCCTCCTGCGTGTCGTCACTCTCATTCACGGTCTCCTTTCGTTTGGAAGGTAAAGCCTCACTTGGGCGGCACCTGAGCGCGGGAACGGCGCACGCGATGCCACAGCAGCGCCAGGCCGCCCGCTATTCCGGTCGGCATCACGTACATCAGGATGATGAGCGCAAGGCCGTAGATGGTCCACGGCTCCAGATCGATGGGCAGGTGCACGGCCGCCGTCAGCTTCTTGGTGAGCGCGTCGGCATACTTCTCGATCACCTGCACGAAGGCGCCGCCGATGATGGCGCCGGGCAGCGAGGCGATGCCGCCGACGACGGCGCCGACCAGGATGGCGATCGACAGCTCGAAGCGGAAGCTGTCCGGCGATACGAACTCGAAGATGATGGCATGCAGGGCGCCGGCCACGCCGGTGTAGAGCGCGCTGATGCCGAACACCACGGTCTTGTAGTGGGCGACGTTGACGCCCATCGTGCTGGCGGCCATGGAGTGGTCGCGGATCGCCATCATGGCGCGGCCGGTGCGGCTGTCGAGCAGGTTGCGGGCGATCCAGAACATGATGACGGCCACGAACAGCGCCAGCAGGTACATCCACTGGTCGGCGCTCAGCGGCAGTCCGAACGGCGGGTCGGGCTTGAAGATGTTGATGCCTTGCACCCCGTTGGTGAACCATTCGAAGTGCCGGTACTTCAGGAATTGCGGCACCGCCACGGCCAGCGCGAAGGTGGCGAGCGCCAGGTAGTGCCCTTCCAGGCGCAGGGCCGGCAGGCCGAACAGGTAGCCGACAACGAAGCACACGATGGCGGCTACCGGCAGCGTGGCCCAATAGGGCCAGTTCACCTGGTCGATGAGAACGGCCGCGGTGTAGGCGCCGACCGCGAAGAAGGCGCCGTGACCAAGCGAGATCTGCCCGTTGAATCCGGTGAGCAGGATGAGGCCCAGCACGGCGATCGAGTAGACGATGATCAGGCTGAGCTGCAGGAAGCCGTAGTTGCTGATGAGGCCGGTCTTGCCGCCGAGCAGCGGCAGCAGCGCAAGCACCACAAGGCCCGCCCATAGCCACCACGGACGGCGCGCGGCGGTGCGCTGCGCCTCGATGGGGATATCGCTGGCGGTGGTCGTGCTTGCCATGACTATACCCGCTTGACGGTGACATGACCGAACAGGCCGCTCGGCTTCAGCGTCAGCACGGTGATGACGATGATCAGAGCCACCGTGAGCTTCTCGCCGTTGCCAATGATGTAGATGCCGGTCGATTTCTCGAGCAGGTTGCCGGCGTAGGCGATGACGTTCTCCAGCACGCCGACGATGAAGCCCCCGGCCACGGCTCCGCCCGGGCTGGAGATGCCGCCGACGAGCGCGCCGGCGAAGCCGTAGAGCAGGATGCTGGCCATCATGTTGGGCTCCAGATAGACGGCCGGGGCGACCAGGCTGCCGGCCACGGCGCCGATGGCCGCCGCCAGGCCCCAGCCCAGCGCCAGCATCCAGTCGACGCGCACCCCGGCTAGGCGGGCCGAGACGGGGTTCTGCGCGGCTGCCCGCATGGCAAGGCCCAGCGGCGTCAGGCGGAAGAAGGCGAACAGCAGAAGCAGGAGGACGATCGTCACCAGGATCATGCCGATCTGGTGCGGGCCGATGTAGCCTGAGCCGGCGAACGTGATGTGCGGGAACGGCGAGTCGAACACCTTGATGGTGTGGCCCCAGATGGCGCCGGCCAGCGAGTGGAAGATGGCAAGCAGGCCGATGAAGATCACCACGATCGACAGCACGGGCGCGTTGTGCAGCGGCCGCAGGATGATGCGCTCCACTGCCACGCCGATCACGAAGGACACCAGCACCACCAGCGGCAGGGCGAGCCAGAAGTTCACGCCCCATTGGATGACCTGCCACGTCAGGTAGGCGCTGAACATCGCCATCTCACCCTGCGCGAAGTTGATGTGGTCGGTCGAGACGAAGATCATCACCAGCGCCAGGGCGACGCAGGCGTAGATGGCGCCGTTGGCGAGGCCGGAGCCAACCTGCTGGATGAGCTGTTCCATGGCTCAGTAGCCCAGGTAGGATTTGCGGATGGCCTCGTCGCTCTTCACATCGGCGGCCTTGCCCGACATGACGACGCGGCCGGTCTCAAGCACGTAGGCATGATCGGCGAGGTCGAGCGCCAGCGCCGCATTCTGCTCCACCAGCAGCATGCTCACTTTCGCCTCGGCGTTGATGCGGCGCATGATGCGGAAGATCTCCTGCACGATCAGAGGGGCGAGGCCGAACGAGGGCTCGTCGAGCAGCATCAGGCGCGGCCCGAGCATCAGCGCGCGGCTGATGGCCAGCATCTGCTGCTCGCCCCCCGACAGCGTGCCGGCCTGCTGGTTGATGCGCGCCTTCAGGATGGGGAAGTACTCGAACACCATGTCGCGGTCGCGGTCGGCAGCCGCCTTGTCGGAGCGGGTGTAGGCGGCAACGCGCAGGTTCTCCTCGACGCTCAGGTTGGTGAAGGTGCCGCGCCCCTCGGGCACGTGCCCGACGCCGCGGCGCACGATCTCCTCGGTGGCGACGCCGGCGATCGCCTCGCCGTCGAGCTTGATGGTGCCCTGCGTGCGCACCATGCTGCAGATGGCCCTGAGCGTGGTGGTCTTGCCGGCGCCGTTGGCACCCAGCAGCGTGGTGATGCCGCCCTGCTCCAGCGAGAAGCTGACGCCGTGCAGGGCCTGCGTCTGTCCGTAGTAGGCCTTGAGCCCTTCGACCTCGAGCAACGCCGCCACGTCACGCCTCCGTGCCCAGGTAGGCGCGGATCACCTCGGGGTTCTTCTGCACCTCGGCTGGAGACCCCTCGGCGATCTTGCGGCCGAAGTCGATGGCCACGACCTTGTCGGAGACGGACATCACCAGGCTCATGTGATGCTCCACCAGCAGCACGGTGACGTGCTGGACGTCGCGCACGCGGCGGATCTGCCCGCGCAGCACGTCGACCTCGTCGTGGTTGAGCCCCGCTGCCGGCTCGTCGAGCAGCAGCAGCTTCGGGCTGCCGGCGAGGGCGCGCGCCAGCTCGACGCGCTTGCGCACCGGAAACGGCAGCCCGCCTGCGGGCAAGCTCGCGTGCGCCTCCAGGTCCATGAAGGCGATCAGCTCCCTGGCCCGCTCCGTGATGCGCCGCTCCTCGGGCTCGGACCGCGGCAGGCGCAGGGAATTGACGAGGAAGCCATTGGCGGTGGTGCTGTGGCAGCCGACCTTGACGTTGTCGAGCACCGACATGCGGTCGAACAGCGCCACGTTCTGGAACGTGCGGCCGATGCCGAAGCGCGGAATGGCGTGACGGGCCGCACGCAGGATCGAGCGGCCCTCGAAGAGAATGTCGCCCTCGTCCGGCACGTACAACCGCGACAGGCAGTTGAAGAGCGTGGTCTTGCCCGCGCCGTTGGGCCCGATCAGGCCCGCGATCTGTCCCGGGGAAACATCGAAGGAGACGCCATCCAGGGCCACGATGCCGCCGAAACGGACGGACACCCCGCGTACGCTGAGCAGCGCCTGCGTGCTGTTGGCGGTCTCGGTGCGCAAAGACGCTTGCGCTACCATCTGGACGCAGCCCTCCCTGGCCTTCGACCCTCTCTTATATGCCGGCGATCTGCCCGTCGCCTGTCCGATTGTCGGACCGCGGCACCATACGGAACGTGTCAGCAGCGGTCCAGAGGCATTATCTGCGCAATTCGGCGCATGGCAAACGGGCCGGCGGTGAAGGCCGCCGGCCCGTCAGCAGGTTGGTGGATGCGCCCGCGTTCAGCGGTTGCAGGGACGCGCTCGGGCCGTGCAGTGCCAGCGCCGGCCGGGCGTCAGCTTGCGGCAGCGTTCGACCTTGTCCTTGGCGACGCCCCAGCGCGTGAAGGCGAAGCCATAGCGGCCGCGCACCTCGTTGCGCCAGCGCGCGCGTGCCAGCACCTGCGTGGCATTCTGCAGGAACCCGCGTGCGTAGGATTCCACCGGCGCGCGGCAGGCCGCGCTGGCGGGCGCGGCATCGACAAGCGCCGTCACGCCGAACAGCGCGATCGCGGCGGCGACTGCATACACTGGTCTCTTGAGTGCCATGGCAAACTCCCATCTCTTGCCTGCCCGCACCGGCACGGCGCGATTTGCGCCGTGCTGCCGCCGGCTCCCCAGCCCGGCGCGACCCTAGCCGCAATGCCGTTTCGTTGGCAACGGCGACGCCCTTCCGAGGCGCGCGGTCTGCCGCATGTTGCCCATTCTTGCCGGCGCTTGCGCATCGGTTGCATGGCCGGTGATGCGGAGCGCCTGTTGCGCAGCAGCCGCACGGCCTGGATGATGGGCATGCGCGGCAGCAGGCTTGTGACGGACGAAGCGGCCAAGTTGCGCGCGGCGGCAAGGCAAGGGATCGGCCCTGGCACAATGAACGTCGACCGTATCGACCCCTCGGATGCCGCGCCTGGCCCCGCACCGTCCTCCGCACGGGGATTGCTGCGCGATCTTTCCATCGCCAACATCGTCAACGGTCTCGTCGGCTTCCTATTCGCGGCCACCGGACCTGCCGCCGTCATCCTCGCCACCGGCACGAAGGCGGGGCTTGGCGAGGCCGATCTTGCGTCGTGGCTGTTCGGCGCGTTCTTCATCAACGGCATCGTCAGCATCCTGTTCTCGCTCGTGTGGCGGCAGCCGCTCGTCTTCTTCTGGACCATTCCGGGCACCGTGCTGGTCGGCCCGGCGCTCGGCCATCTGACGTTCGCCCAGGTCGTCGGGGCCTTCATCGTCACCGGCCTGCTGATGATGGCGCTCGGCGCCAGCGGCCTCGTGCGGCGTGCCATGCTCGCCATTCCGATGCCGATCGTGATGGGCATGGTGGCGGGCGTGTTCCTCCAGTTCGGCCTCGACTGGGTGCACGCGTTCCGCGCCGATCCGCTGATCGCCGTGGCCATGACTGCTGCCTTCCTCGTCACCGGCGCCGCCCCGGCCGCGTTCACGGCGCGCGTGCCGCCGTTTCTCGTCGCGCTGGCCGCGGGCTTCGCCGTCATCGCCGCGTCCGGCACCTTCGCGCCCGGGCTCGATCAGGTGCCGCAGCTCGCCTTGCCGCGCCTGCACCGCCCCGAGTGGTCGCTCGCCGCCATGATCGAGCTGGTGGTGCCGCTGGCGATCACCGTGCTGGTGGTGCAGAACGGCCAGGGCATCGCCGTGCTGACGGCGGCCGGCCACACGCCGCCGATCAACGCCATCGCCGTCGCCTGCGGGGCCGGCTCGATCGCCTGCGCCATCGTCGGCTGCGTCTCCACCTGCCTGACGGGGCCGGTCAACGCCATCATCTCCGGCACGCGCGAGCGGCACACGCAGTACACCGCCGCCGTCGTCGTCGGCCTGCTGGCGGTGGGCTTCGGCGCCATCGCCCCGCAGGTGGCGCGCCTGCTGCTGGCGGCGCCACCGGCCTTCATCGCCACGCTGGCCGGCCTCGCGATGCTGCGCGTGCTGCAGGGCGCCTTCACCATCGCCTTCCACAGCCGGTTCGCGCTCGGCGCCCTGGTGACCTTCCTGGTGACGGTCGCCGGCATCCCGATCCTCAACATCGGCGCCCCCTTCTGGGCGCTGATCGCCGGCGCCGCCGTGTCGCTGCTGATGGAGCGCGCCGACTGGCGCGCGGGGGAGGGGTAGGGCGGCCTGCGGCCAGGCCATTGGCGGGCTTCCGGTCACGGTCCTTGTCTGGCTGTCAGGAACCCTGGCCTTTAGGTGCGCGTCTGGTTGCCCCAACCCCGTCCGACGCCATATATCTCCCCCATGCCCCGCACCCGAGACACCACGCCCCGCCCGCGACCGTCGCGCGGCAAGTCCGGCAAGCCGCCTGCGCCGCCGGTGGAGGGCGCCGGCGGCACGCCGGAAACGCGGCGGTCGGCGCGGGTAGCGGGCCTGGCCGAGGCAAGCGCGCCGTTCCTGCCGGCATCCGCGGAGGTTCCCCCCACCCCCAGCCCCTCCCCGCAAGGGGGAGGGGAGTCGACGGGGCGGCCGGCGCAACCACGTCTTCCCGGGCAACACGGTGCAGGCACATCCACCCTGCCGGCCCTGC
>DATFCC010000004.1:0-10970 GCA_035253505.1 Hyphomicrobiaceae bacterium | reverse complement strand
ACCGAGGCGCTGGCCGGCCTCCGGGCGCCGCCGAAGATCGCCTGGTCGGCCCGCCGCGCCGAGCTGCGCGCCGCCTACGAGAAGAGCCTCGAGCCCGTGCCGCTGCCTGGCGCCGTCAAGATGGCGGAGGTGGTGCGCACGATCTCCGAGCTGCTGCCCGAGGACGGCATCATCACCAACGGCGCCGGCAACTTCGCCGCGTTCGTGCATCGCTACTTCCAGTACAAGCGCTACCGCACCTGCCTGGCGCCTACGTCCGGCTCCATGGGCTACGGGCTGCCGGCAGCGATCGCAGCCAAGCTCGCCCATCCCACGCGCGCGGTGGTGAGCGTGCAGGGCGACGGCGATTTCCTCATGACCGGCCAGGAGCTGGCGACGGCCGCCCAATACGGCCTGCCGACCATCACCGTCATCGCCAACAACGGCATGTACGGCACCATTCGCGCGCATCAGGAGCGCGAGTATCCACGGCGCATCGTTGGTACGACGCTCGTCAACCCGGATTTCGCCGCCTACGCGCGCAGCTTCGGCGCCGATGGCTACACCGTGCGGGCGACCGAGGAATTCGCGCCCGCCTTCCGCCAGGCGCTGGCGGCGACCAAGCCGTCGATCATCGAGTTGAAGCTCGATCCGGAGGCGCTCTCACCGCGCAAGACCCTCACCGAGATTCGCGAGGGCAAGTAGGGCACGTAAGCCACGCATGCCGATCTCCTCCTGCCTCGAAGGACGGTGGCGCAGGCTTGCGTATTCGACGCGTCAGTCGAGGACGTGGCTGACCATGCCGTCGGCGAGCTTGGGCTCGAACCAGGTCGATTTGGGCGGCATGATTCCCCCGGTATCCGACACCGCCATCAGATCCTCCATGGAGGTGGGGAAGAGCGCGAACGCGACGGCCATCTCGCCTGAGTTGACACGACGCTCCAGCTCACCCAGGCCGCGGCCGCCGCCGACGAAGTCGATACGCTTGTCGGTGCGCGGATCGGCAATCCCCAGGATGGGCTCGATGAGGTTGCGGGTCAGCAAGGTGATCGGCAGCCGCCCGATCGGGTCGGTGTCGACGGCGAGCTCGGGCAGCAGCCTGAGCTGATACCAGCGCCCGCCCAGGAACATCCCAAGCTCCGTCGCGCCCGCCGGCCGCACGGGAGATTGCGAAGGCGCGACGGCGAAGCGCTGGCCGATCTGCGCCAGCAGTTGCTCGGGCGTGCGGCCGTTGAGATCGCGAATGACGCGGTTGTAGTCGAGGATCGTCATCTCGTGGTGGGGGAAGACGACGCTCAGGAAATGGCGATGCGACCAGCCCTGGTTGTCCGACCGGGCCTCGGCCACGCGCAGCGCGGCGGCACTGCGGTGGTGTCCGTCGGCGATATAGAGCGCCGGCAGCGCATCGAAGAGCTGCGTGAACTCCTCGATGATGGCTGCGTCCCCGATCACCCACAGCTCGTGCGTGACGGTATCGTCGGCGGTGACGGCGACATCTGGGTCGCGCTCCGTCGCCCGCTTGAGCGCCCGGTCGATCTCGGGCGCATGCGGATAGGCCAGCATCACCGGGCCGGTCTGCGCGTTGAGCGCCTCGATCTGCCTGACGCGGTCGGTTTCCTTCACCGGCGTGGTCAGCTCGTGCTTCTTGATGCGTCCGGAGGCGTAGGCATCGAGCGAGGCGACGCAGGCCAGGCCGGTCTGCCGGCCGCCCGTCCACGTGGCGCGATAGGCATAGTAGTAGGGGTTGGCATCGCGCATCAGCACGTCCTCGTGCCGCATGCGCTGCAGGTTCTCGGCCGCAGTGGCATAGACGGCATCGGAATAGGGATCGGTGCCGGCCGGCAGGTCGATCTCGGCCTTCGACACATGCAGGAAGCTCCACGGCTTGCCTTTGGCGCGCTCGCGCGCCTCCGCGCTCGAAAGCACGTCATAGGGCGGGGCGATGATCTCGCGGGCGCGGGTCGGTACGGGGCGGAGCGCACGGAAGGGGCGGATCAGCGTCATGTGCATCTCCCGTTCTTGTTTGCGGAACCCTTAGTAGGGGTACCGGCTGCAGGCAACTGCGGCGTGACGTGCCGGAGAAACGCTGGCAACCGACAGCCGGCGCGCAGACGGCCGAACCGCAGCTGTCACGATTTGGCGATCTTCCCGAGGGGCGATTCTACGCTCGGGCGGGTGCCTTGGCGCGGGCGATGGCGTCGCGGATCATGGCCTTGGCCTCGGCGGCGTCACCCCAGCCGTTCATCTTCACCCACTTCCCCGGCTCCAGGTCTTTGTAGTGGGAAAAGAAGTGCTGCACCTGCTCGAGCGTGATGCGCGGCAGGTCCGTGTAGTTCGCCACGTGCTCGTAGCGCTTGGTGAGCTTGGGCACCGGCACCGCCAGGATCTTCTCGTCCCCGCCGGCATCGTCGACCATCTTGAGCACGCCGATCGGCCGTACGTTGATGACCGCGCCCGGCACGATGGGCCGCGTGTTGGCGACCAGCACGTCGATGGGGTCGCCATCCTCCGACAGCGTGTGGGGCACGAAGCCGTAGTTGCCAGGATAGCGCATCGGCGTGTGCAGAAAGCGATCCACGACCAGCGTGCCCGCCGCCTTGTCCATCTCGTACTTGATGGGCTCGCCGCCGATCGGCACCTCGACGATCACATTGACGTCCTCCGGCGGGTTGATGCCGACGGCAATCGCATCGATGCGCATGGGATACACCTCCTTGCCTTCGTCGCGTCCGGCAGCGGCTGCGCCTTGGCGGCCATGCCCTGCTTGGCTAGCATCCCCAGGCACTTGATGCACGGTCGCGTCTGCTGCGTTGTGGGCGGCCGAGCATTTCGAAGCGCCTGGAACCCTTTGGTCGTCGAGCGCCCTGCCTGCGGGGCGGCGCGCTTCGAGCACGGAGCGGAGCAGGTGCGGCTCGGGAGGCTACCTTCCCGCCACTATCGAAAGCCCCGCTTGGCGGGGCTTTCTTTTTTGCCTTATCAGCAATGCCACTCTTCATAGGGCAGGCGAAGTGCGTTAGCTCATGCGCCATGACCGCTCCGCGCGCCATCCTGATCGCCGGGCCGACAGCCAGCGGCAAGTCGGCGCTCGCCATGCGCCTGGCCACGGATCTGAACGGCGTCATCATCAATGCCGACAGCATGCAGGTCTACCGTGAGCTCAGCATCCTGACGGCGCGCCCGACGCGCGAGGACGAGCAGCAGGTGCCGCATGCGCTCTACGGCTTCGTCAGCGCCGCGGACGCCTATTCCGCCGGCCGCTATGCAATGGATGCTGCGCAGGCCATAGCCGAGGCGCACGACCGTCGGCAGATGCCCATCATCGTCGGTGGCACCGGGCTCTATTTCAAAGTGCTGTTGGAGGGCCTGTCGCCCGTTCCCGCCATCGATCCGGCAGTCCGCGCACGCTGGCGGCAGCAAGGCGCGGCGCGGCCGGCCGCCGAGCTGCATGCCCTGTTGCAGAGCCGAGACCCGGTGATGGCCGCCCGGCTCATGCCTGGCGATCGCCAGCGGATCGTCCGCGCCCTGGAAGTGCTGGAGAGCACGGGGCAATCGCTGGCCCGCTGGCAGGCCACCGCGGGCAGCCCGATCCTCAGAGAGGAGGGGACGGTGCGGCTGCTCGTGCTGCCCGATCGCGCCACCCACGCGGACACCATCAGCGTCCGTTTCGAGGCCATGCTGGCCGCCGGAGCCCTCGCGGAAGTGCGGGCGCTCATGGCTCTCGGGATCCCTGCCGACAGGCCCGTCATGGGCGCCCTGGGCGTTGCCGAGCTTGCGGCCCATCTGGCCGGTTCGGCACCTCTGGAGAGAGCTTCGGCCGCCGCGATCGCTGCCACGCGGCAGTACGCCAAGCGGCAGCTCACGTGGTATAGGCGAAATATGATTGCGTGGAAGGCAATCAAAAAGAACGAAATGGATCAATTGAGCCGCGATAGCTTGCTGTTTATGTAACGTTATCGGTTGACCCATCATTGTCGAGGTCATAGGTTGCCGCGGCCGTGCCGGTCCCGACCGGCTGTGCATATTCCCACGGAGCATCCGATGGCAGTGACAATGACGGGCGCCGAGATGGTCATCCGGGCACTGGCGGACCAGGGTGTCGAGCATATCTTCGGCTATCCCGGCGGCGCCGTGCTGCCGATCTACGACGAGCTGTTCCAGCAGGAAAAGGTCAAGCACGTGCTGGTGCGGCAGGAAGGCGGCGCCGTGCATGCGGCCGAGGGCTATGCGCGCTCCACGGGCAAGGTCGGCGTGGTGCTGGTCACGTCCGGCCCCGGCGCCACCAATGCCGTCACCGGCCTCACGGATGCCCTGATGGATTCCATTCCCGTCGTCTGCATCACCGGCCAGGTGCCGACCCACATGATCGGCAACGACGCCTTCCAGGAGTGCGACACGGTCGGCATCACGCGGCCGTGCACCAAGCACAACTGGCTGGTCAAGAACGTCGACGACCTCTCACGCGTGCTGCACGAGGCCTTCTACGTGGCGCGTACCGGGCGGCCAGGCCCCGTCGTCGTCGACATTCCCAAGGACGTGCAGTTCGCAACCGGTACTTACACCGGGCCCAAGGACGTGCGCCACAAGACCTACCAGCCGCGCCTCAAGGCGGATGCCAATGCCATCGCGCGCGCTGTCGAGCTCATGCGGCATGCGCGCAGGCCTGTGCTCTACACCGGCGGCGGCGTGGTCAATTCCGGGCGCAAGGCGAGCCAGCTCCTGCGCGAGCTGGTGCGCCTGACCGGCTTTCCGATCACCTCGACGCTGATGGGGCTCGGCGCCTTCCCGGCATCCGGCAAGGAATGGCTCGGCATGCTCGGCATGCACGGGACCTACGAGGCCAACCTCGCCATGCACGATTGCGACGTTATGATCTGCATCGGCGCGCGGTTCGACGATCGCATCACCGGTCGCACCGACCAGTTCTCGCCGCGCTCCAAGAAGATCCACATCGACATCGATCCGTCCTCCATCAACAAGAACATCAAGGTCGACGTGCCCATCGTCGGCGATGTCGCCTACGTCCTGGAGGACCTGATCCGCGCGTGGAAGGCCAATGCCGCCACCGTCGACAAGACCGCGCTCAAGTCCTGGTGGGCGCAGATCGACAAGTGGCGGGCGAAGAAGTGCCTTACCTACAACCGCTCCAGCGACGTGATCATGCCGCAGCACGCCATTGAGCGGCTCTACGAGCTGACCAAGGACAGGGAGCTGTTCATTACCACCGAGGTCGGCCAGCACCAGATGTGGGCGGCGCAGTTCTTCCGCTTCGAGGAGCCCAACCGCTGGATGACGTCGGGCGGTCTCGGCACGATGGGTTACGGGCTACCCGCGGCCATCGGTGCCCAGATGGCCCATCCCAAGGCCACGGTGATCGACATCGCCGGCGACGCCTCGATCCTGATGAACATCCAGGAGATGTCGACGGCGGTGCAGTTCCGCCTGCCGGTCAAGGTGTTCATCCTCAACAACCAGTACATGGGCATGGTGCGCCAGTGGCAGCAGCTTTTGCACGGCAACCGCATCTCGGAGAGCTACACCGCCGCGCTGCCCGATTTCGTCAAGCTGGCCGAGGCCTACGGCGGTATCGGCATCCGCTGCGACAGGCCGGCCGATCTCGATGACGCCATCATGGCCATGCTCGATGCTCCTGCCGACAAGCCCGTCCTCTTCGACTGCCGCGTCGCCGCGCTCGCCAACTGCTTCCCGATGATCCCCTCCGGCAAGGCGCACAACGAGATGCTGCTGGGCGAGGACGTCACGGACGAGGAAATCGGCAAGGCCGTAGGCAAGGAAGGCAGGGTGCTGGTGTAGCGGTGGCGAGCCTCGACGCAGGCCCGCATCCATATTCCAGCTGATCGGCAGGCAGGCGATGGCAACATCGCTCCCTCGCCAGCTCCTCATCCTATTTCAGAGAGACCGTCGCATGCCCAGCACCCAGCCCGGTTCCGCCTATTACCTCGACGACCGCAAGGACAAGACCGAGACGCATACGCTGTCGATCCTCGTCGACAACGAGCCCGGCGTGCTCGCCCGCATCGCCGGCCTGTTCTCGGGCCGCGGCTACAACATCGACAGCCTGACCGTGTCGGAGACGGAACACGAGAAGCACCTCTCCCGCTTCACGATCGTCACGAGCGGGACATCGATGGTGCTCGGGCAGATCAAGAGCCAGCTCGAGCGGCTGGTCAACGTGCACCGCGTCGTCGACCTCACGGTCACGGGCGAGCCGCTCGAGCGTGAGCTGGCCCTGATCAAGGTGGTCGGCAAGGGCGACAAGCGCATCGAGGCTCTGCGCCTGGCGGAAATCTTCCGTGCCAGCGTGATCGATGCCTCCACCGAGCATTTCGTGTTCGAGATCACGGGGCGAAGCTCCAAGATCGAGCAGTTCATCTCGATCATGACCGAGCTTGGATTGACCGAGGTTTCCCGCACGGGCATCGCCGCCATCGGCCGTGGCGCCAAGGCCATGTGACGGGCGGGCGAGTGCGTGGCGACGGACCTGCAGTGGGCGCTGGTGATGTTTGTCGTGGTGACGCTGTTCACCCCGGGGCCCAACAACACCATGCTCATGACGTCGGGCCTCAATTTCGGCTTCCGGCGGGGGCTGCCGCACCTGTGGGGCGTGACCCTCGGCTTTTCCTTTATGGTTCTCGCCGTCGGCCTCGGCCTCGGCGCCGTGTTCGCGGCCTATCCGGTGCTCTATGCGCTGCTCAAGTACGCGGGCGCCGCCTACCTGCTGTACCTGGCCTGGCAGATCGCCACGTCCGGTGCCCCTGAAGCGGGCGAAGCGTCACCCGACAAGGCGATCACATTCATGCAGGCGGCCGCATTCCAGTGGCTGAACCCCAAGGGCTGGGTGATGGCCGTGGGTGCGGTATCGACCTACGCCGCCGTTGCCGCCTTCCCAGCCAACGTCGGCATCATCGCCTTCCTCTTCGGGGTGCTGGGTGTTCTGTCGAGCGCCACCTGGCTCGGTTTCGGCACTGGCCTCAAGCGGCTGCTGACCAGCCCGCGCGCGGTTCGGGCGGTGAACGTCACCATGGCCCTGCTGCTGGTGGCCTCGCTGTGGCCGATCCTCAGCGAGGCCTGGCGCTAGCTCAGACGCGGGGTCAGTAGCGCACGCCGGCGCTGGCGGCCGGCGCCTCGAGCTGCCGCAGCAACTTGCGGCCGACGTTGAGATGCTCCGGCGTTGCGGGCGCCGCCGCTGCTCCCAGCGCCTGGTACTGGGTGACCAGCTCCTGCATGCGCGGCGTCACCGGCATCGTCGCCATCAGGCCCTTGATCTCCGCGGCATTCTGCAACAGCAGCTCGCGCGCTTCGCCGATCTTGCCCTGGTCCTGCAGCGCGACGGCGCGCACGGTCCGCTCGCGCGTGACCTGCTCCACGACGGCCTCGGCGACCTTCGCATCCCGGGCGGCCTTCACCTCGAGGTCGGAGTCCGAAAAGCGCGCGGCAATTGTCGCGTGAAGGCTGGCGACGGCCCCCGTTGCGGGTGCGACGTAGGATACCTTCACGGCGCCAAGTTCCTGCTCGCCGGCCGCAGCCTGGGCCTTGTCCACCTCGATCTCCAGAAGGACATAGTGCTCCGTGGCCGCATAGACCTGCCCGAGGCTGAAACGCGCGCGCTGCGGCTCGATGGTTCCGTCGCGGCTGAGGGCACGGACGGTGCGCACGCCCGGCTTCAGCTCGACGTCGACGGAGACGGTCTGCGCGCACGAGCCCAGCACATCGTTGAACTCGCGGTTGAAGATCTGGACGAGATCGCTGGGCTCGCGTGCGAACGCGTGGTTGCCGTCGCTGGCGCGCGCCAGCTTGAGCATCAGGTCCTCGTTGTAGCCGAGGCCGAGCCCGATGGTGCTGACGGAGATGCCCTGGCTCAGCAGCAGGCTGCCGAGCGCGGCGAAGTCGTCTGGCCGCACGGGGCCGATGTTGGCCTGGCCGTCGGACAGCAGCACGACGCGATTGAGCCGTCGCGGCTCCTTGAACTTTGCCACCTCCGCGGCGCCTTGCACGACGCCGGCATGAATGGCGGTCGAACCACGCACGGCGACCTGCCGCACGAGGTCCGCGAGATGGCTCGGGTCGCTCACGGGCTGGGCGGGCGCCAGCACGTCCACGACGTGGTCGAAGACGACGATGGAAGCGATGTCCGTCGGCTGCAGGCGGTTGATGGCCATGATCGCCGCCTCGCGCGCCTGGGCGATGCGCGGACCCTGCATCGAGCCTGAACGATCTATGACGAACGCCACGTTCACGGGCGTACGGTTTTGCGAGGGCTCCGGCCGGCAGCCCTGCAGGCCGATGCGAAGGTAGTTCTTCTGCGCCTCCGCGCCCTTCATGACGGGCTGGGCAAGGCGGGTCTCGAGCCGGATCGGCTCGCCGGCGAGGGAGGGCACGCTTCCAAAGGCAGCGCTGCCCAAAGCCACGGTGCAAATGCGGACGGCGCGTGCAAGCATGGTCCTTTCTCCCGCAAGTCGGATCGATGCCTCGCCAGGGTCCGGTGCGGAGGCGGCGAAAGTGGGGTGGAAAGATGGTCGGAGAATGGGGAGATAATCTTCGGACGGAGTGCAAGGGTCGGCGCCACCGTGCAGCGGCCATCGCTTGCAACGAGCCGATCGATGATCTTGCCGGGTACGGAGGAGGCCCATGGTCGCACACCTGATCGGTCACTACGATTCACCGTTCGTGCGTCGCGTCGGGGTTTCCCTGCACGTCCTGGGCATCGCCTTCGAGCGCAGGCTGCTCTCGGTGTTCAGCGATGCCGACGCTATGCGCGCCTACAACCCCCTGGGGCGCGTTCCCGCCCTGGTGTTGGACGACGGCGAGTGCCTGGTCGACAGTGCGGCGATCCTCGACCACATCGATCAGTCTGTCGGCCCGCAGCGTGCCCTTCTGCCCGCAAGCGGGAAGGCGCGCCGCGACGCGCTGCAGACCATCGCGCTGGCAACGGGCGTCTGCGACAAGGCCATCGCGGTCACCTATGAGCGTCGCAAGCCGACGGCCAAGATCGACGAGACCTGGATTGCCCGCTGTTGTGGGCAGCAGGCCGCCGCGCTCGCCGCGCTGGAGCAGCGGTGCGGGGTCGCGCCGGCGGATGCCGGCCGGCTCACGCAACCCGAGATCACGGTTGCGGCCGCCCTGGGCTACATGCGCCTGCGCCAGCCCGAGATGCTTGCGCCCGGACGCTACCCGGCATTGGAGAGCCTGTCCGCGCGGGCTGAGGCGCACCCGGCCTTCGTCGCCTGCCGGCCGAGCCTGCGCGAGATCGGCGGTGGACCGGAGGAGGCAAGCGCGGCGCTGTTGCGCTTGCTGGCAGGGCCGGCAGACGCCGGCCCTTGAGAGGGAGCCGCCAACCGCCTGAAAGCCAGGCGGTCGGCGGCCCCCACATCACGAGATCAGAAGCGGACGTTGGCGCCGACCTTGACCGTGGCGATGTCGTGCTCGATCACACTGGCCGGTAGCATCTTGCCGCTGGGAGTGGGACCCAAGGTGTAGGTTTCCTTGCTCATCGCGCTGAACAGCCCCTCGACCTTGAAGCTCACGAAGCGGCTGACCTGGTATTCGACGCCGCCGCCCCACACGAAGCCGGTATGCGTCTTGTCCTCGGAGAGATTGTAGGGCGCAAAACCATTGGCCGTATTGCAGTGGCCGAAGGGTATGGCGGCCGGATCGGGGCACTGTTGCTGCCGGGTAGCCCTGTCCCACATCAGTCCAGCCGTCGCGTAGGGCATGACCGGCCCGAGGGGAAGACCAATGCGGCCACGCACGGTGCCGATCCAGTCGATGGTATCGGTCTGCGTGATGGCGTTGCCGTCACGCGCGGTCTGATTGAGGTTGCCCTTGGAGAGGTCTGCCTCCACGCCCAGAACGACGCCGCTGACCTGCATGTTGTAGCCGACCTGACCGCCGAGGAAGCCTCCCTCCAGGTTGTTGCGAGGTGGCCCGGCGGGATGAGGCGGAGCGCCCGGGAATTCCATGTCGGCCCAGGCATAGGCACCGTGGAAACCGATGTAGAAGCCGGTCCAGGAGAACGGTCGCTCCCGACCTTGGGCCAGCGCCGGCGAACCGGCAAGGGCTGCACACGCAGCGGCGACACACACGGACGCAACCATCCGACGCACGAAACTTACGCTCAACATTTGATACCCCAGCACCAAAACGCCACATTCTCAGCACGCCGACTCTATCAACCGAGAAAAGTACGGGCATGTGCGGAGCGGGGATTGCCGGACCCTTTGCCTTACTCTGTGGCCATCCAGCAACGACACGAAAAGTCCGACGTCCTACGGTCGCCGGATTCATTGCTGCTCTTCAATGCTTAAGGGGCGCGAGTTCGAGCCGCCCTGGCCTTGGCGGGGTATTCGTATCGGTGCTCGCCAAGCGGGAAATAGGTGCTTGTGCATCGCGGTAAACGCGAGTCTTTGTGGGCTTGACCGTGGTGATCGAGCAACGGCATTGATGAAGCGCGGAGCGGCCAGGGTTTCCTCGGCGGGGTCGCGGCAAGGCTGCCTTGCACCCCCGTCCGGACGCTTGCCCGTTGGCGGGCCAACCGCTACGGGTCTCCGCAGAGCCCGTCCTAACCCCAGGAAATACAGCCATGCGCGTCTATTATGATCGTGATGCCGACATCAACCTGATCAAGGGCAAGAAGGTGGCCGTCATCGGCTACGGCAGCCAGGGTCATGCGCATGCCCTCAACCTGCGCGATTCCGGCTGCAAGCAGGTGACGATCGCCCTGCGCAAGGGCTCGCAGGGGATTGCCAAGGCCGAGAAGGAGAAGCTCAAGGTCATGGAGGTGGCGGAGGCCGCCAAATGGGCCGACGTCATTATGATGCTCACGCCCGACGAGCTGCAGGCCGATATCTACAAGGATCACCTGCGCGACAACATGAAGGACGGGGCGGCGCTGATGTTCGCCCACGGCCTCAACGTGCACTTCAACCTGATCGAGCCCAAGCAGACCGTCGACGTGATCATGATCGCGCCGAAGG
>DATFCC010000003.1:0-2253 GCA_035253505.1 Hyphomicrobiaceae bacterium | reverse complement strand
TAGGCATCCGATGTCAACGGAAGTGCAAACTGTGAGACGGGCCCCGCCGAATTCCCCTCCCCCTTGTGGGGAGGGGTTGGGGATGGGGGGACAAGGCAAGGGTTGCGCCGCCAGTAGGCTCCGCCTTCCCGTGCGTCTTCGCCCCATCCGGCGCGGCGCGCCGAGAGCGCGCCTCGCCACCCTCCCCATCAAGGGGAGGGTGACCCCGTCGCGTGTGTCGCGTGGTCCACGCTGGCTCGAGTGCAGTAGCTAGGAGCGCGCCATGGCCAAGACACCGGTGCAGTTCCGGCTCAATGGCGCCGAGAAGGCGGTGTTCGTCGACGGGGGCGAGAACCTGCTCAACGCGCTGCGCCGCGGCGTCGGCGACATGTCCGTCAAGTTCGGGTGCGGCCAGGGCACATGCGGCACATGCACGGTGCTCGTCGACACCGAGCCGCATTTGGCCTGCCTCACCCTGGCGGAGACCTGTGCCGGGCGCTCGATAGAGACGGCGCTCGGCCTGGCCGACGGGCCGACCATGCATCCGCTGCAGACGGCATTCATGGAACACTTTGCGGCGCAGTGCGGCTTCTGCACCTCGGGCATGCTGATGGCCGCCAAGGCGCTGCTCGACCGCAATCCGTCACCGACGCGCGAAGACGTGGCCGAGGCCATCTCCGGTAACATCTGCCGCTGCACCGGTTACGAGCCGATCATCAACGCCATCCTGGACGCCGCGTCCAAGCGCGGTACGCAGCCAAGCGGAGAGCAGGGCCGTGCTCGAGTTTAGGAAAGAATACTTCAAGGACGAGCGCGACGACCGCCTCAACGAGGTCGGCCAGCCGCGCCAGCGCCAGGACATGGTCGGCCATGTCACCGGCCGCACGCGCTACTTCGACGACCACGCCTTCGAAGGCCTGCTGCATCTGAAGGTGCTGCGCAGCGCCAATCCGCACGCACGCCTGCGCGCCGTCGATGTGTCCGCCGCCGAGCGCGCGCCCGGCGTCAAGCGCGTGATTCGTGCCGCCGACGTGCCGGTGAACAAGAACACGCTGCTCAGCCTCATCAACTTCGGCAAGGACGACGAGCCGCTGCTGGCGGTCGACAAGGTGCGCTACAAGGGCGAGCCGATCGTCGCCGTGGTGGCTGAAAGCGAGGCCGCAGCCTACGACGCCCTGGCCAAGATCCGCGTCGACTACGACCCGCTGCCGGCGGTGTTCGACGTGGAGGAGGCGATCAAGCCCGGCGCGCCCGTGGTGAACGAGACCTACCCGGCCAATACCTTCGAATATCACGAGAAGTACAATCACCAGAAGCTGCGCTTCGGTGACGTCGAGCGCGCGTTCGCGCAGGCCGACCATGTGCTGGAAGAGCGCTACCAGATGTCGCCCATCGAGCACGCGCCGACCGAGACCAACGGCTCCATCGCCGCACCCGAGACCAATGACCGCTTCGTGGTGCACACCTGCACGCAGGCACTGTTCTTCTCGCTCGGAACCGCCGCCAAGCTGCTCGACGTGCCCTCCAACAAGCTGCACTTCATCGGTGGCACCGTCGGCGGCGGATTCGGGGGCAAGGTGGATTCGCTGACCGAGCCGCTGTCCATCCTCGGTGCGATGCTGACGGGCCGGCCCGTGCGCTACGTGCTGGGGCGCGAGGAGGAGATGCTGTACGGCTGCCCGCGCGGTGCCGAGCGCCATTACATCAAGGACGGTGTGATGCGCGACGGCCGCATCGTTGCGCGCAAGATCACGAGCTACTTCGACGCCGGCGCGTACACGCGGCTCTCCAGCTACGGCGCGGTCAAGTGCATCGCCCACATGCCGGGGCCCTACACCATCCCCAACGTGCATGGCGATGCCTACTGCGTCTTCACCAACCGCACCCCGGCCACCGCCATGCGCGGCTTCGGCATCACCGGCCTCGATTTCTCGCTCGAGGTGCAGATGGACAAACTGGCGCACAAGGTGGGCATGGACCCGATGGAGTTCCGCATCCTCAACGCCTACCGCGACGGGGACATGAAGGCGCACCGGCGCGAGGCGCACAACTGCGCGCTGATCGAGTGCGTGCAGGTGGCAGCCGAGAAGGCCGGATGGCCGATCCGCGACGAGTTTAGGCGCATGAACTCCCTGACCGGTGGCGGCGGAGAGCGCGCCGCTATACCCGCCACGCCCACCGACGAAGCAGGCCGCATTGCTACCGGCCGGCCGGCGGGAACCACGCAGCCGCCGCGCGCACCGGCGATGCCGGTCCCGCCGCCGCCGCGCGTGG
>DATFCC010000002.1:0-9882 GCA_035253505.1 Hyphomicrobiaceae bacterium | reverse complement strand
CGCTTCTGCGCGTGGTCGGCTTCCTCGGCACCATCGCCCTGGTGGTCGCGCTCTGCGCCTATCCGGTCGTGCGCCGGCTGACGCGCCGGCTCGAACGCCTGCAGGCCGGCGTGGAATCGCTCGGGAGCGGCGATCTGTCGGCGCGTGTGAAGGTCGAGGGCAAGGACGAGGTCGCGCGCCTGGCCGCCAGCTTCAACGGCGCAGCCGCACGCATCGAGGAGCTCGTCGCCGCGCACAAGATGCTGCTGGCCAATACCTCCCACGAGCTGCGCACGCCGTTGTCGCGCATACGGCTGGGGATCGAGCTGATGAAGGAGGCACCGAACGCCGAGCGCCGGGCGGAGCTGGAACGGGACATCGCCGAGCTCGACGGGCTGGTCGAGCAGATCCTGCTGTCCAGCCGCCTCGACGCCGTGCGCAGCTTCGACAGGAACGAGGAGGTCGACCTGCTGGCGGTGGCCGCCGAGGAGGGAGCGCGATACGACCAATGCTCGGTCTCCGGGCAGGCCCTCATGGTGCGCGGCGATCGCACCCTGCTGCAGCGCATGGTGCGCAACCTGCTCGACAATGCGCAGCGGCACGGGCGGCCACCGATCGCGGTGGATGTCCGGCGCGAGGCGGGGAATGCGGTGCTGGTGGTCTGCGATCACGGCCCGGGCATCGATGCCAGGGAGCGTGATCAGATCTTCTCGCCGTTCTACCGCGCCGGCAGCCGATCCACTTCGCCTGGATCCGGTCTCGGCCTCACCCTGGTCCGGCAGATCGCCCGGCGCCACGGCGGGGAGGCATCCTGGGCCGGGACGCCCGAGCGTGCGAGCGCCATTCGCGTGGCGATGCCCCTGGCCCGGCTTTGACGAGCTGTCGGGTTTGCTCCCGGCCAGCCTGCCTGCCACGGTCGAACGCGGCGAACGTCCAGGCCCGCGGCTGCGCGGGCCGCCAATGGCTGCCGACAGAGGCGCACTCGGAGCATCGCGACCCGCATTCGATCTGCTATGGTGCCGCCGTCGCATCCGGCCTGGCGCCAGGGCCAGGCACCCGCCGTGCGGATGGCCGATATCCGAGGGGTCGTGACGTGAAAGTCTGGCTGTGGTTGGCGGCCGCGTTCGTCGTAGGTTCCGGAATATTCATGGCCTCTTCGATGAGGACGCCGGAGGCGGTGAAGCCGGCGCCGCGCGCACTTTCCTTCGACGAGCGCGTCAAGGCGTGTGTCGATGAAGCCATCTCCCGCGACCGCAACGCCACGCGGGGCCAATACGAGCCCATATGCCGCGCGACCACGCAACGCTCGCTCGAGACGCTTCCCGACATTCGCCCGCATAAAGCGAACTGAACCGGGCACTTGGCTTACGGCTGGGCGGGGCTTTGCTGCGCCTGATTCCGACCGGCCGCCGGCCTGGCCGCGCCCTTCTGGCCGCGGCGCGCAGCCTTCTTCTCGCGCCGCAAGGCGGCCCGCGCCCGCCGCTGCCGTGCCTGGATCTTCTTGCGGCGCGAGTCCGTCATCTTGGGCATGGGCAGGTCCTCGTCATCGTCGCTGTCAGTGTGCAACGCCGACGGTGGTGCTTCAAGCGCGAAGGCGTTCAATGCGCCGGTACGGCAGCGGCATCCTCGTCACGCGCGCGGGCCCGTGAAGGGCCTCCCAGCGACAGGCATCATGTCGCAACGCGCGGTGGCGAGGACCATGCCGTGCGGCTGCTGACCGAGAACGATGCGGACGAGGATCGCCTCCTGCTCGCGCGTGATGCCCAGAAACATTTCATCACCCGGAGCGCGCGCCATCACCGCGCAAATCAGGTCCTCGGCCACCGAGACCTTCCAGCCGTCCACTGCCACGACGACATCGCCTACCCGCAAGCCGGCGGAAACGGCCGGACTGTCGTCCTGGACGGCAACCACGTAGGCCCCGGCACCCCGGCCCAAGTGCTGTTCATCTCTCCTTGGAACGGAGGCGATCTCGACGCCGATCCAGGCCCGTAAGGAGGTGCCTGGAGCCGAGGTGGCATGATCGATGCTGGCGATCGTTGCCGCCAGCAGCATCAGCAGGATCCGGCAGTCCAATCCTAGCCCCATCGCGCAACCTCCAAGCGTTCACGGCGCAGAGGTGGCGGACCGGGCGTGATGTCGGCGTTATCACTTCGTCAGTAGAACTGGGCGCAGCCGCGTGCGCGTACCACCACGAGGCATTCGTCGTCACGGGAAGGCGGGTAGTCGACCGGAGGGTGGCGTGGCGCGGCTGCGGCGGGCAGGAGAAAGGCGCCTCGGTGCGGGGTAGAGGCGCCTTTCCTGACCCTGCCGGGGTGCGGGTATCCGGCGCGGTCGGTTGATAACGTACAGTGCAACCGGATATTTCAAGCCATGAAAAAAGAGAGGCGCGACTATGCAGATCGCGCCTCTCTCCCGCACCGCTGGGCGTTCGATGACGCACAGCGAAGGACCGGTCATATATATGAGGTGTGCTTCGTATCGGCAAGAATAGCCGGGCAGCCTGTGTACAAAAAGGTGCTGGCAGCCGCGACCGAGCAACAGCCTCGGTGCCCCCTCGGCAGCGCACTCTCGGCGAGCAGTCTCGCCGCCCTTGGCGGCGTGCGGCTGTCCGGATCCATCCGTGCGCTCAGAATTGGTCGGTGCGGGGTGGGACTTGAACCACCGAACTCCTGCTTGCAGGGCAGGCGGGACGGCCAAGCTGGTCCCAGGCTGATTGTCGGAAACGGGTGCATGCGGCACGACCCGGCAAATCCGCGCAACCAAGCGCATGACCCCGTGCCGGCAATCACAACCCGCCGCGTGAAATTCTCGCCTCAAAACCGAGCGACCCATTTCTCAGTCTTTTCCATTCTGAAGATGGGATCGATACCAAGGTAGGGCTCAAAGTGCGCCTCATGCGTCCCACAAATGAGGTGCTCGATATTCAGCTACGCCTCAGCTCGCAAACATTACATCTTATCCAGGCAACATGGTTGTACTTTACCGTACCAATCGTTTTGGTCATTGTTTACCGGCTTCCCGAAATCAGCGCCGAACGCGAATGTCGAATCTTGCGACGCGCTGATCTTCGGCTCCCCGCATGGCCGGAGAGGACTGGCGAGCACATTTGCGCATGGCCCAACCAGCGCCGCTCGCCTTTTTCTTTTGTCAGACCTCTTTACCTCAGCATACGTATAACTATCTCCCGAGTGCGGCAACTTGCTTTCCCCCGTTACCCTCTGGTTGCCGTAAACTCGGGAGCGCTGCCCATCCCTCAGGGTGGCGCTTCCACTTTTGCCCTCGTGATCCACAGGCGATTACCTGGTGCGTACACTTTCGCACCAAGTTTCTGGTTGTTGCAGGAACGGGGTCGCGCTCTGATTTTCGGGCATCCTTTTCCTAGAAGGATGCGAAATGCGGGGTGCCAAGGCGGGCATTCGAGTGCGCCCTTGGCAACGGCGAAGTGGGGAGCGGTGCGGTACGGCGGTCGTCCACCGCTCCCTTTTTCATTCACGGTGTCTTGGTCGTGCCGCCCCGATCGGTCGGGTCGACTGTGGTTTGAGACACATTGCCCGTATCGCTCAATCCATAGAGCAGGATGGCGACTGCGGCCGCCAGCAGGACGAAACCGACCCCGATACTGGAGTTCGTACTGAGGCGCACCTGACGGCCCACGGGAATCTCCCAGCGTGTTCGGTCCTTTACCCCCCGCCGCGCGGTTGATGGCCGCGGCCGGGAGCGGTCTTGGTAGCCGTCCGAAACATCATCAAGGCCAGCCGCTCGATCTGACCGGCGTCCGTGTCGCCGTCGCTTGTCGCCGCCAGCACACATTCGGCCAAGGTCACACGGGCGCTTTCGACCGCCTTGCCATCGGCGCCGGCGTATTGGGGCGCAACCCTCACCCACGCGCTCTCAAAAGCGTCCTTGGCGGCCTTCGCAGTGGCAGCTCGAAGGCCGACGATGCCCCCATTCAATAGCTGTCGGGCACGCATGTCCCATCAACCCCCAGCCCGACGTGTTGTTCGGTGCGCGGCCCACGATAAAGCAAAGCATCATGTTTGTCTGGTTTCGTACCAATATCGGCGTGAACGGATGGGCGCCTGCCGACGTTGACGGATCGGCTGCTTTTCGGCTCCCCAGATGGCTCCCCCAAGAGGCGAGCAGGTGCGCACGGCGCCTTCCGTGCGTAGTTACGCCTTCCCCATAGTCGAAATTAAAGCAGACCACGGTCTGATCGTGCGCGGCGCAGCAGCGATGCTCATTGCGGCTGTGGCAACGTGCCGACGTAACGCGCCCGCGGGCGGATGAGCGTGCCGCTGGCGTATTGCTCGACCGCATGCGCTATCCAACCCACCGAGCGGCCGAGGAGGAACATGCCGAGCCCCGACCCCGCCGGCAGCCGCAGCACGATCGACACCGAGCCCAGCGCGAAATCGACGTTGGGACGGCGGCCGATCAGATCGGCGATGCGGCGGCCGATGTCGAGCACCGCTTCCGCCTGGCGGCCATAGCGGGAGGCTTTCAAGGCGTCGAGGATGTGGCTGCCACGGGGATCGCCGTCCGGATAGAGCGGCTGGCCGAAGCCCGGGATGCGCTCTCCGCGCTGCAGGCGCTCTGCCACCGCGCCCTGCACGTCGCCGGACCGCAGCACCTCCCGCAGCAGCCCCTCCACCTGGCTCGTTACGCCGCCATGGCGCGGCCCCGAAAGAGCACCGAGAGCCCCGAGCACGACCGCATAGGGAGACGCGCCGGTCGATGCAATGCAGCGGCCCACGTAGGTCGATGCATTGAGCTCGTGATCGGCGGCCAGCACCAGACAGCGGCGGACGAGGTCGGCGCCTGCGGCGTCCAGCTTCCAGGCGCGCGCGATCTCCTGATGCAGCGGCGGGCGCGCCGGCAGGTGGCCGGTAACGGCCGCAGCCAGCGCCGGGACCAGGCGCAACCCCGTGCGCACGACCGCCGGCTGGGAGACATCGAGGCCCGCCACGTCGTGGAGCGCCAGTTGCGCCAGGAGCGTGCGGGCGCGATCCATCGCGGTCGCCGGCAGCCGCGACCCTGCAAGGAGCTTGCGCAGCTCGGGCCGCAGGGAGCCCGCGTCGAAAGGCTCTTCGCTGTCGTGGCCCCACATGAGGCGGGCAATTGCCTCGAGGTCGGCGCTCTCCGCCAGTGCCATCGCATCCACGCCCCGGTAGTAGAGGCGACCGTTCTCGATCAGGCACAGGCTGGTATCCAGCACCGGCACGAGATTGTCGTACGGCTTTGGCGGCACCCCGCTCCTCGGGCCGGCTCGGCGTGACCGCTTCAGCCGCTCCACGTCCGCGGCGTAGTAGCGCCGGGCACGGCTGTCGGCGGCCGGCGCCGAGCGCAGCAGGCCGCGGCTGACGTAGGCGTAGAGCGTGGCCGGCTTCACCCCTAGCCGCCGGCAAGCCTCGCGTGCGGAGATGAGCATGCGTACGCGCCGATATATTGATCAAGATTATCAATATTGACACATATAGGCTGCGGATGTCCACTGCTCACGCGTTACGACAGGAGGCGGCCATGCAGGACATTCGCAACTCGGCGGCAGTCGAGCTGAGGGATCCCGCGACCGGCGCGCGGCTGGAGCTGCCGGTGCTTTCGCCGACGCTCGGCAGCGACATGATCGACGTGCGCGGCATCAAGCAGGCGACCGGCCGCTACGTCTTCGATCCCGGTCTCACGGCCACCGGCGTCTGCCGCTCCGCCATCACCTTCGTCGACGGCGATGCCGGCGTGCTGCTCTACCGTGGCTATCCCATCGACCAGCTCGTGGAGCGGTCGGACTTCCTGGAGGTCGCCTGGCTCCTGCTCAATGGCGAGCTGCCCTCGGCGGCGCAGAAGGCGCAATTCGTCGCCGCCATCACCCATCACACCATGCTGCACGAGCAGATCCACGCCATCTACCGGGGCTTCCGGCGCGACGCCCATCCCATGGCCGTCATGTGCGGGGTGACCGGTGCGCTGTCCGCGTTCTATCACGACAGCCTCGACATCTTCGATCCCGAGCATCGCAAGATCGCCGCGCACAGGCTGATCGCCAAGATGCCGACCATCGCGGCCATGGCGCACAAGTATGCGGTGGGGCAGCCGTTCATCTACCCTCGCAACGATCTCGACTATGCGGCCAACTTCCTGCACATGCTGTTTGCGGTGCCGTGCGAGGCGTATCGGGTGCCCGAGGTTGCAGCGCGGGCGTTGCAGGCGCTGCTCATCGTGCAGGCCGACCACGAGCAGAACGCATCGACCTCGACGGTGCGTGCAGTCGGGTCCAGCCGCGCCAATCCCTACGCCTGCATCGCCGCCGGCATCGCCTCGCTGTGGGGGCCGCTGCACGGCGGCGCCAACGAAGGCGTGCTCAAGACGCTCGATGAGATCGGCTCGGTCGATCGCATCCCGGAGGTCCTGAAGCGCGCCAAGGACAAGGCCAATCCCTACCGGCTGATGGGCTTCGGCCACCGCGTCTACAAGAGCTACGACCCGCGCGCCAAGGTCCTGCGCCGGCACTGCTACGAGGTGCTCGACGCCTACGGCAAGCGCGACGATCCGATGCTGAAGACCGCCATGGAGCTGGAGCGCATCGCCCTCGAGGATCCCTACTTCGTCGAGCGCAAGTTGTATCCGAACGTCGATTTCTACTCCGGCATCATCATGCGCACGATCGGCATACCCGTGTCGATGTTCACACCGATCTTCGCGGTTGCGCGCACGGTCGGCTGGATAGCCCACTGGATCGAGATGCTGACGGACCCCGAAGGCAAGCTCGTGCGCCCGCGCCAGCTCTACGTCGGTGCGACGGAGAGAGCGTTCGTTGCCGTCGAGGCACGCGCCGAGCACCGGGCCACCGTCGGCTGACGGGCCTACGTTCGCTTGAACCGCGGCGGGTGGGGCTGACCGGCTTCGACCCGCTCCAGGAATGCGGCGAGCGTGGCCGCGGCTTCCCTTGCATGCGACAGCGGCAGGCCGTGCCGTGCGCCGGGAAAGACCGCTATGTCCGCGTGCGGCGCGACCTCCGCCAGGCTCGAGGCCTGCGACAACGAGACGAATGGGCTGCGGTCCGGCAGCATCATCAGCAGCGGCACCTCGAGGCCGGCGAGCCTGTCGGTGAGGTCGGTGCCGACCAGCAGCTCGCCCAGCCCCACCACCACATGCGCATGCGATCGGCCCTGCACCTGGGCGAACCACTCCAGCAGGTCAGGGGACACCGAGCCGGGCGCAAAGCGCATCTCCATCAGGCGCCGGCTCCAGCCGTCGACGCCGATGCGCGCGACCTCGCCGCGCCATCCCGGCGCATAGCCGATGTGGCCGCCGTTGATGGCCGCGTTGCTCATGGCGACGGACGCGATGCGTCGCGGCTGCGCCAGGCCCGCCGCCAGCGCGATCGTACCCCCGATCGACTCGCCCATCACGTGCACGGGCTCGCGACCGAAAGCGCCTTCAGCAACGGCCAGGAGGTCGTCGATGAGCTCGCCCATCGTCCACTTGTGGTCTTCAGGCGGAACCGGGGAGCGGCCGAAGCCGCGCATGTCGAACCGCGCGACCGGATGCCTCGCCGCGACGACGGGCAGCCACGCGTCGAAGATCTCCAGGCTAGCGCCGACGCCGTGATGGAACACCACCGGCCGGCCGGCGTGACGCCGCCAGGCAGGGCGGAGGTCGAGCGTCTCGTAGTGGAGACCCGCTGGGGTCTTCGGCATGGGCTTCCTCCAGGCTTGTCCCAATCTCAGGGCGCCGAGTGTGGATGCCCGCGCCCGAGCCAGCCCTTGGCAGATCGTTATCATGGCCGGTCGCGGGCTGCCCATGCAGCCCGGGCATGCCTCGCCTACGCCGGGCAGGACACCGGAGAATCGACGCGACGGCGGGCCACCGGGCGCCTATGTATGGCGCCGCTACGATACAAACCGCGCCCGGAACGACATGCCGCCGCCCAAGCTGATCTCCCTCTCCGAAGCCGTCCACCGCTACACGTGGGACGGCATGATGTACGCGAGCGGCGCGGCGCTGCCGATCGGCTCGGACGCGGTGGTGTTCGGCCGCGAGCTGCTGCGCCAGGGGCGCAAGGACCTGCACGCGATCTTCCATTGCAACAGCCAGCAGCTCAACCTGCTGGCCGGGGCGGGCGCTGCCACCAGGGCCGAGTGTGGATTCACGGGGCTCGAGGTGTTCGGATTCGCCAACGGCCTGCGTCGCGCCACCGAGAGCGGGCGCCTGGCGCTGGAGGACTACTCCAACCTGTCGATGCCGCTGCGGTTGCTGGGCGGCGCGCTCAACTGGCCGTTCGTGCCGGCGACCGTCAACGTGGGCTCGGACTTGCAGGACCGCAGCGCCTTCGCGCCCGAGGAATACCCCAGCCGTAGCAAGATCGCCGCCGTCACCGATCCCTTCAGCGGCCGGCAGATCGGCGCCCTGCGTCCGCTCAAGCCGGATCTCGCCGCCATCCATGTGACGCTCAGCGATCCGCTCGGCAACGCGATCATGCTGGGGACCGAGTGGAGCCGCTTCGAGCTCTCCCGCGCCGCCAAGCGCGTTGTGCTCGTCGCCGATGCCATCGTGGATGGCGGCTGCGTCCGCCAGTTCCCCAACCTGGTGCGCATCCCCGAGATCGTGGTGGAGGCGGTGGTGCATTGGCCGTTCGCCGCCTGGCCGCAGAGCTCGCCAGGCATGTACGATGTCGATGAGGAGCACATGCGCTTCATGAACAAGGCGCTTGCGACAGCAGAAGGCACGAGCGACTACATTCGCGACTTCGTGTCCTCGTATCGGGACGTCGAGGGCTACCTCGACATGATCGGTGCCGCCAAGCGCGAAGAGATCAGCAAGACCGCCACCGCGTTCCTGCTCGATCCCTATCGCCGCTGGATCATGTCCGCGGAGGAGGTTGCCCGCGTGCAGGCGGGAGCTACGCCATGAGCAAGGCCAATCCCGCGGGCTACACGCGCCAGGAGATGATGGCCATCGCCACCGGGCGCGAGTTGCGCGACGGCGAGCTGGCGATCTTCGGCGTCGGCCTCTCGATGCTGGCCGGCTTCTTCGCCCAGGCGCACCACGCGCCTAACCTCAGAGCCATGACCGAAGGCGGTGTCTACGGATCCACGCCCGTCGGCGGATTGCCCTGGGGCATCGAATGCAACCGCATTTCGACCAACGCCACGAGCTTCACGTCCGGCCTGGACGCTCTGGGGTGCCTCGTCGGGTCGGGGCGCTGCGACGTCGGCATCATCGGTGCGGCGCAAGTCGATCGCTACGGCAACGTCAATACCACCGGCATTTGGGATGGCGACATCGGCCCGACGTACCGCACACCGAAGACGCGCCTGACAGGAGCCGGCGGTGCCAACGACATTGCCTGTGGCGCCAAGCACTACCTCATCATGGTGGCGCACGAGCCGAAGCGCTTCGTCGACAGGGTCACCTACATCAGCTCGCCCGGCTACCTCGACGGTGGCAATGCGCGAGCCCGATTCGGGTTTGTCGGCGGCGGCCCGTCGGCCATCGTGACGACCATGGGCATCCTGCGGCCGCATCCCGATACGCGGGAATTCGAACTTGACGCCTGGTTCTCCTTCTCCAGCGCCGAGGAGATCATCGCCAACACGGGATGGCCGCTGAAGATTGCGCCCGATGCGCATGTCGTTGCGGAGCCGACCGACGCGGAGCTTGCCGCCCTGCGCACGGTCGACGAGACGGGCGCCTTGCGTCGCGCTCCCGGCTAAAGCGCAGGTCGCTCACGGTGGCCGGTTGCGGCCCGCTGGCTGGAACCGACCTTGCCAAGCCGCATCAAGGGCTCGCCCATGCGGACGGTGGCGCCGGTCGTCACGGTGTTTGCCAGCGCGGCTCCAGGCGGAGCCAGCACGATGATGGTCGAGCCATGCTCGAACCAGCCCATTTCCTGCCCTTTGGCGA
>DATFCC010000001.1:0-9330 GCA_035253505.1 Hyphomicrobiaceae bacterium | reverse complement strand
ATGATGCCGACCGGCAGCACGAGCTGGTCGGCCGACGTGGTGAAGGCCAGCGGATAGAGGAACTGCGCCCAGCTCACCGTGAAGGCGAAGATGGTGGCCGCGATCAGCCCCGGCAGCGCGACCGGGATGAAGATCTTGGTCAGCGTCTGCGTCCACGTGGCGCCGTCGATCAGCGCCGCCTCGTCGAGCTCTTTGGGGATCGAGGCGAAGTAGCCGATCATGATCCAGGTGCAGAACGGCACCGTCAGCGTCGGATACAGGATCAGCAGCACCCACCACTTGTTGATGAGCTGGACCCCGGTCCATTCGTTGAACACGGCGAACATCTTGAAGAGCGGCAGGAACAGCAGCGTCTCCGGGATCAGGTAGGTGAGGAAGACGCCGGTGGCGAGCGTGGCCGAGCCCCAGAACTTCATGCGCGACAGCGCAAAGGCCGCCGGCACGCTGATCAGCATGGTCAAAGTGACCACCACCACCGACACGATCGCCGAGTTGCGGAAGTACGTGAGGTAGGACGGCGAGGTGAGCAGCTCGACATAATTGGCGAGGGTGGGGTGGTAGACCCACCACGGGTTGGTCTCTGCCGAGATCTCGGCGCTGGTCTTCAGCGACGTGATCAGCATGTAGACCGGCGGCATGAGGAAGAAGATGGCGAAGAGCACCAGGAAGAAGTAGGACCAGCGCAGCGCCCACCGCCGGTTGCGGCTCATGCTGCCGTACCGCGGCCGCTTGGAGGGCCGCACTCCTACCACTGCGTCTGCCGTTGCCATGTGACGCCCCTAAGCCTCGTTGCCGCGCTTGGAGATGTCGCGCAGGATGAATACCGCCGCGATCGCCAGGATCGGCACCATGAACAGCGACACGCTGGCGCCGAGCGGGATGTCGCCGCCCTGGATGCCGAGCCAGAACGACCAGGTGGCGAACACGTGGGTGCGGTCGATGGGGCCGCCCGCCGTGAGCACGCGCACGATGTCGAAGTTGGCGAAGGTGACGATGGTGGAGAACAGCGCGGTGATCGCGATGATGTTGCGCATCATCGGCAGCGTCACGTACCACATGCGCTGCCACCAGTTGGCGCCGTCGATCTCGGCGGCCTCGTAGAGCTGCTCGGGAACCGATTTCAGCGCCGCCAGGTACATGATCATGAAGAACGGTGCGCCGATCCACACGTTGACCAGGATCACCGAGAAGCGTGCCCAGTAGGCGTCGCCGGTCCAGGGAACGGGGCCGACGCCGAACTTGGCCAGGATCCAGTTGAAGGCGCTGTAGGAGGGGTCGAACAGCCACAGCCAGGCCAGGCAGCTCATGGCCGGCGGTATGACCCATGGCACCAGCAGCATGCCGCGCCACTTGCGCTGGCCCTTGGCCGGAATGTTGTGCACGAAGTGCGCCACGAAGAAGCCGATGATGGCTTTGAAGATCACGGCCGTGATGGCGAAGATGCAGGACTGCTGCACCACCATCCAGAACGTCTCGCGCTTGAACAGGAATAGGAAATTGCCGAACCCGACGAAGCGCTCCATCGACTTGTTGAGCGTCGCGAGGTGGATCGAGTAGAGCGCCGGGTACAGCACCAGCAGCGAGATGAGCAGGATCAGCGGCAGCGCCATCAGGAAGGCGATGGTCGACTTGCGCTGCATGGCGCGGCGCAGGCCCGAGCGGGGGCGGGTGGCGGTTCGGGCCTGGGTTCCCGGAATGACTGCGTCGACCATGCGCGACCTCGCTCGAATTTGATACGTCGTCTATTGGCAACCTCTCCCCATGCCGTCCGGCATGGGGAGAGGCGTTCTCGTCATGTGCGCAGGAAGCCCTCGACCTCGCTCTCGGCCCAGGCCAGGGTCTTGTCCATGGCCTCGCCCTGCAAGTGGCGCACGATCATCTTGGTCTGGATCGCCTGCGTGTAGATCTGGAAGGCGATCTTCGGCGGAGCGGGCGCCGCCGCAATAGACAGCGTCTGGTGATTGTGCGGGTTGGGGTAGTGGTAGAGGGTGCCCTTCGGTGGCCCTTCCTCGGCCCAGGTCTTGAGCGTGGTCAGGTTGGCGAAGGATGGCAGGTCGTAGCCGCCGCTGGCCGCCACCAGCTTCTCCACGGCCGCCGGCTGTGAGAGGTGGACGAGCAGGCTTTTGGCGGCCGCCTTGTTCTTGCTGAAGCCCCAGATCGCCCAGAAGTAGGGCAGGAACGGCGCATAACGCCCCTTGGGGCCGGCCGGGAAGCCATGCGTCCAGCACTTCTCGGCGACCTGCGGCGCATCGCGCTTGGCCACCGCCCAGGCGCTCGGCGGGTTCATGATCAGTGCGCCCTTGCCGGACACCAGCCACTTGTTGTTGGAGGCGTCGTCCCATGCCGGAGCGTCCGGCGGATAGAAGGAGGCTACGCGCTTGCTGTAGTCGAGCGCCTGCTTCACGGCGTCCGTCTTGACCGTGAGATCGCCCTTGGCATTGACGAGCTCGGCCCCGAATGCCTGGAAGAAGGCGCCCGCGGTGTCGACCGAATCCGACGTCTGCCCGAGACCGATGCCGAACGGGACACCCGCCTTGTGGCAGGCCTCGGCAGCTTTCAGGTAGGTGTCGGTCGTCCAGTTGTCCGCCTTCGGCGCGGAGCCGGCCGGATACATCTCGAGGATGTCGATGCCGGCATGCTGCTTCATGAGATCGATGCGGGAGCACGGCCCCTTGATCTGGCTGCCGATGGTCGCGGGGACGGCAAGCCAGTGACCATTGGCACGGCCGAGGTACTCGACCGTGCCGTTCACGGCGCCGTTCTGCTTGATGAGCTCCGTCATGATGTCGTCGACCGGCTCGACGTTCTTGGCCTGGTCCTGCGGCCACCATGTCGGCATGGCGACGATGTCGTGCCCGGAACGGGCCTGCGCCTCGGCGGCGATCGTCAGCAGGTTCTTGGAGCCCTGGGACGTCACATAATCGATGTTGACTTCCACCTTTTCCTTCGCCGCCCACTCCTTGACGAGATCGGTGGAGGCCGTATTCGCGCCTGGCACCCAGTGGTCCCAGAACATGATGGACAGTGTGCCGGCGGCGTTCGCCGTGTGCACGAACGGCGCCGCCACCGCCGTCGCCGACGCCGCGGCTGTGGCCGCCACGAACTGGCGCCTCGTAAGTCTTGACTTTGCCATTCCTTCCTTCTCCTCAAACTGTACGTCGATGGGCGCCGGGAGAGCGGTCCCGGCGACGGTCAACCGGCCGCCTGTTTCTGCGGCTCTTTCCTTATCTTGTGGGAGCTCTTGCGTTTCGGCACGAACCGGAGCGGCGGGGACTTCTCGGTTTCCCGCGATCCGAACGGCTCCTCGCCGAAATCGCGCGAGAAGCGCCGGTGCGATTGCTCAAGGTGCTCCCGCATCGCATCGCGCGCGGCGGCCGGCTTGCGTGCCGCGATGGCATCGCGAATGACGATATGCTCGGCGTGCGCCGCCCGCCATGTGGCGTCGTTCTCGATGTGGCGGGCAAGCTGGATGAAGTAGGGGTTGATGCGCTGGTCGAACAGTTCGCCGACCGTCCGCAGTAGCACTACGTTGCCGAGTGTGGCGGCGATCGCGCGATGAAAACTGCGGTCGAGGGCGATCCAGCGCTCGATGTTCAGGGGCAGTCCGCTGACCTCGGCCAGAACGGCATCGAGGCGTGCTATGTCTTCGTCCGCCGCCTGGCGGGCAGCTTCCTCGGCGACTGCGCTTTCCACGAACGCGCGCGCACGCAGCACCTCGAACGGGCCCTCGATGTGCGTCTGGGCGGTTCCGGTCTCGCCGGCATGCTGCGAGGCGACGTAGATGCCCGAGCCGACCCGGATGCGCAGGCGCCCCTCGACCTCTAGCGCGATCAATGCCTCGCGCACCGTCTGGCGTGACACACCCAGCATGTCCGCCAGCTCGCGTTCCGCCGGCAGGCGGCTGCCTTCGGGGTACTCGCCCTGATCGATGAGCTGTCGCAGCTGAGTGGCGATCTGGCGATACAGCCGTCGCGGCTCGATTGCTTCCAGCGGCAAGCCTCGCTCCCTGACGTTCCCTCGGACGGTACTTTTTTGCTCTTGCCACCGCGATCGGTCCGGTGGTCCGACCATTGACCTCAGGCGGAGGCGCTCTGTCAAGCTGCCCCGCTCCCGGATCGCGCGATTCACCCGAAAGTCTTAAGGCCGTTCTCCAGATACGCGCGCGCGCCAGCACCGATCAATCGGGGCAGATGGGTGTAGACGTAGCGGCAACCCTTGCCCAATACCTCCGCGAGGTTCTCTGACGTGGCCGGCATGCCGGGCGTGCGGCCGGCGGCAACGATCCGCGCCAGCGTCTCGTCGATGGCTTTGGCGACGGGCGGCGCCTTCGGGTTGCCCGGAAAGCCCATGGATTGGGACAGATCGGAGGGGCCGACGAAGAAGACATCCACGCCTGCGACCGCCAGGATCGCGTCGATGTTCGCCAGCGCCGCCTCATGCTCGAGCTGCACGCAAACCAGAGACCGGGCGTTGGCCTGTGCGGTGAAATCGGGCATGCGTGCTCCCAGGCCCCAGGCGTCGGGGCGCGTACCGGCAGCCAGGCCTCGGGCGGAACCCGGACCGAACTTGACCGCTGCCACGGCCCGGCGCGCATCCTCCGCGGTATTGATATGCGGCACCTGCACGCCCATGACGCCCCGGTCCATGACCGACTGGATGTCGCCGGCGGCGTTGGTCTTCGGCCGCGCGATGGCCGTGATGCCGACCGCATCGCAGGCCATGGCCATCAGCTCAACGTCGGCCGGCGAAAGGCTGCCGTGCTCGCAGTCGATCAGCACCCAGTCGAAGCCGGCGTGGCCCAGCATTTCCACGATCTGGGGAGAGGGGAACATCACCGAGCAGCCGAGCGCCGCCTCCCCGCGCGCGATCTTCTCCTTCATGCGGTTGGGCTTCATGCGCCAGGCTCCTGTCGCAGCCGCGATGGGTTCGCGTTTGGCCGCAATCTAGGAGACGCCGCAGGGCTGCGATAGCCGGACGTGGTCTCCTTGGGTGAACCGCGGGACTGCGGAGCAGGCTACCTTCCAGTGGCCGATTTGCGGAATTCGCTCGCCAGTGCCTTCGCCTTGCCCGTCTCGACGCCGGCCTGCTTCAGCAGCTCCTCGTAGCGCTTGACGAGCGCCTGCCGGTCCTCGCCCGGCGCCGCCGGCTTGGGCTTGCCGCCGCGCGTGACGGCGCCGGTCGGGGCGCTGGAGACCACCATGGGGGAGTCCGGCTTGGGATAGATCGAGGCGATGAACGTGCGGTCCTGCTCGGAGAGCTCGAGATTGTCGGGCACGTAGCAGGCGCTGTTCTTGCCGCGCTTGAACAGGATTGGCGGCAGGCTGTAGTGCATGATCGACTTGCGATCGACCTCGGTCGCGTTGAGCGAGGCGGCATTGGCGAGCTGGCGGAAGTTGCGGTCGACCTGGCTGCGGTCCCAGCCCATGCTGGCGCCGAGCTTGTAGGCCTCCGTCCAGTCGATCTCGGCGTCGCAGCCGCCGCGCGGACTTTGATGCTCGTGCATCAGCCCGAGGGCATGCCCGAACTCGTGCAGGATGGTGGCCCGGATGAGGCCTTCATCGGCGGGTCTCCCGTCTGCGAGCTTCGGGGTGTCGACGCCGTAGAACTGCAGGTTCATGGACGGGTCCTGCGTTCGGCTGGCGGTACCTGGCAGCGACCACCATCCCTGGTTGTCGGCGAAGGCGACCTTGATGTCCTCCGAGTTGTTGCCCTTGCAGGTGCGCGGGGCGCCGTTCTCCTCGAAGTCGAACGCCACGTTGGCGTAGTCCATCCACTCCCGGGCCACCCGCGCGACGCGCTCGTGCGCCTTGCGCGTGCCGCCGTGGAAGCAGACCCTGATTTTCTGGCCGCGACTCCACGTCAGCCCGCGCACGACGACGCCCCGCACCGCCGGCAGGTGCTCGGACCGGATCTCGGCGGGGATCAGCCGCGTCTGCAGGGCCGCGGCCGCCAGCGTCGAGGCGACGCAGGACGGCTGGTTGAAGGCGCCGGATTGCGCTGAGGCCGTCTCGGCACAAGCTGCGATTGCGGAGACCGCGCAAGCTGCCGCGACTGCGATACGCATTTTAGGATCCCCGCTCCGCTCAAGCCGCGGCAGGGATAGCGGGCCTGATTGGCCAAAACATGTCGAACCCGGAGGAGGCCCGGTTGCTGAACCGGGCGGGCCAGCTCACCACCAGGAGAAGGGGCTGCCCTCGTAGTAGGGCGAACGCCGATAGGGGCGGTCGTAGTCGCCGCCGTAGGGTTGGGGACGGCGCCGGATTTTCAGCCCACCCTGCGGCTCGCCGCTCATGACCACGATGAAATCGGTGCCCTTGCCGGTCTCCTTGCTCATGGGCTCGTCGGACACGATGAGGGAGGAGCCGGGCGAGACAACCTCGGATATGCGGTCGATCGCCTCCTGCGGAATGGTGATGCGATCGAGAGCGGCCTTGGCGGCATGGGCGTCTGCGGGCAGCGGTTCGCTGCTGCGGTCCGATCGGTGCGACCGGCGCGAGCCGGTATAGGCGTCGGGCTGCATGCGACGGCTGCTGCGTGCGTCGGCCGAGTGACCGCCGCTGGTCATGGATACCACGCTCCAGCGCACATCGCTGCCGTCGCCGACATAGTCGAGCGCGGTGAAGACGTAGGTGCCCATCGGTGTCGCCTGGTCGGCGATCGTCACGGGCGAGTCGAAGATCGGCTGGAAACCCTGGCGCACGTAGAGCCGCTGCGCCTGCCGGCTGATGAAGACGGACACGGGCGCCATCTTCGCTTCGGCTTCCTTCGCGGCCTTGGCGGCGGCCACCTTCTCGGCTTCGGCGGTCTTGGCCTCGTCGCGGGCGCGTGCCACGGCCTCGGCCTTGGCTTCGGCAGCGGCCTTGGCGCTGTCGAACTGGGCCTGTGCCTCGGCGGCCTTGGCCTCCGCCTTCGTCTTCGCCTCGCGGGCGCGCTCGATGGCCTTCTCGTTGCCGCTGCCGGTGGCTCCTGCGAGCGCATCCTCGGCGGACTTGAGCGCCGCGTCGGCCCTCTCCTTGGCGATCGTCGCCATGCGCTGCTCCTTCATGGCGCGCGCCGACTCCCCGTTGAGCTTCACCGCAGCCAGCCGCGCCTCGTCCGCCTTCTTGGCCGCGGCGGCGGCCTCGGCTGCCCGCGCCGCAGCCAGCGACCGCAGCGTCTGCAGGCGCTTCGGCGGGACCGTGGACGGCACCTTGGCGCTGTCCGCCTCGCCTCCAAGCCGCATCGGCGGCTGCCCCTCTACGGGCTGCGGCCTGGCCTCGGCCGACGCCTCGACGGCGAGCGGGCGCGGCTTGAACAGCGCGGGATGGGAGAATTCCACCGGCATGACGTCGGTCGGCACGACGATCACGCGCATGCCCATCCTGGTGAGGTCGAACAGGCGCTCGGCGAAGCCGTGCGGCAGGCGGATGCAGCCGTGCGAGGCGGGGCGGCCCGGCAGGACCCCGGCATGAAGCGCAATGCCCGACCACGTGATCCGCTGCATGAAGGGCATGGAGGCGTCGTCGTAAAGGTTCGAGTAGTGCTCGCGGTTCTTCTGGATCACGCTGAAGATGCCGGACGGGGTCTCGTAGCCGGTTTGCCCGGAGGACACCGGCGCCCGCAGGATGCGCCCGTTGGCGTCGTAGATCGTCACCCGCTGCTCGCCGATCGACACGATGGCCATGACCGGCGGGCCCGCCGGGCGTGACAGTACCGTGTCATCCTGCCGGTCGCGATCGCGTGCGCTCCTCGCCTCCGCCGGCCCGGCGAGGCTCGCGGCCGCCAGCGCGGCGGCACATATGGCGGCGAAACCGGCGAGCCGTTGCCGGCAGGCGATCGGAGCGATCATGGGCGAGACCTCGAGGGGGCGAACGGGCGAAGGACGCGCTGGCGCTTCATACTCGTACAACTGCTCAATACCAAGCGTAGCCTAAACGCTGGTTACCGTCTTATGAGTTCCCCGCAACTTCGTTCACTTGATCGTTGATTTTGGCCGCAATGAGAGCGGCGGCCGGCGGGACGCGTCCGGTTCTTTTGCCGCAACGGGCCGGAGCGGCCGGAGCAGGTGATTCGGCTGGCCCCACGTGCCGTGCGCGAGCGCGGTGGGGTCGGGTCCTCTAGAGGAAACTGTAGGGGTCGATGTCGACGACGAGGCGAAGGTCCGCCGGCGGCTTGGGCAGGGCGCCGAGCCAGGTCCGCAGGTAGGCCTGGAGGTCCAGCTCGCGCGGCGATTTCACGAGGATGCGCCAGCGGTGCCGGCCGCGGATCACGGCCAGCGGCGCCTCCGCCGGCCCCAGAATCTCGATGCGGTCGGCCGCCGGCGCCCGGTTGGCGACGTCGCGGGCGAAGAGCTGGGTGAGCTCCTTGTCGCGGGCCGATACGACGAGGGCCGCCAGGCGCCCGAACGGGGGCAGTTGCGCGGATTGGCGCTGCCGGATCTCGCGCGCCAGGAAGGCTTCCCGGTCGCCCGAGATGATGGCCTCCATCACCGGGTGTTCGGGCATGTAGGTCTGGACATAGCCGCGCCCCGTCGCCAGCTCCCGCCCGGCGCGCCCCGTCACCTGGTGCATGAGCTGGAAGGTGCGCTCGCCTGCGCGGGGGTCGGCCTGTCCGAGCCCCAGGTCGCCATCGACGATGCCGACCATGGCGAGCTGCGGGAAGTGGTGGCCCTTGGCCACCATCTGCGTGCCGATGACGATGTCGGCCTCGCCGGTCTCGATGCTCTTGATGATCTCGCGCATCTCGATGAGCGAGGGGATCAGGTCGGACGAGAGGAGGGCGACGCGGGCTTGCGGAAACCGCTCCGCCACCTCCTCGGCGATGCGCTCCACTCCGGGCCCGCACGCCACCAGCGCGTCCGGCTCGCCGCACTTGGGGCACTTCTCGGGGATCGGCAGCGAGAAGCCGCAGTGGTGGCACTCGAGCCGGTTCCGGTAGCGATGCTCGACCAGCCAGGCGGTGCACTGCGGGCAGTCGATGCGATGGCCGCAGGAGCGGCACAGCGTCAGCGGTGCATAGCCGCGGCGATTGAGGAACAGCAGCGCCTGCTGCTTCCTGGCCAGCGTCTCCGTCACCGCCTCGACCAGCACGGGCGAGAGCCACTTGCCGCGCTCGGGCGGCTGCTGGCGCAGATCGATGGTTGAGACCTGGGGCAGCTCGGCGCCCGAGTAGCGGCTAGGCAGCGCGACATGGCCATAGCGCCCGGTGCGGGCGTTGACGTGGCTCTCGATCGACGGGGTCGCGGAGGCGAGCACCACGGCAAACTTGCCGAGGCTGCCGCGCACGACCGCCATGTCGCGGCCCTGATAGTGGACGCGGTCCTCCTGCTTGAAGCCCTGGTCGTGCTCCTCG